>CANQZL010000036.1 GCA_947628325.1 uncultured Bacilli bacterium | reverse complement strand
TGACATTTATATAAAGGATTATTTTGATTTTTGATGCCTTCTGTATTTTTTATAATATAATTCATATGTTCTTTCATATATTTTTCTTGCTCTGGATATTTTTTTATTTGAAACTCAACAAGTGTTTTAAAGTCATCAATTAAATCATTTTTAATATAATCATTAGCAATATTACGTAGTTCAATTTCATCTTTAAAAATGTAATTTAAATGCTTTTTAATGTAATGAAAAGGATCTAATACAAATTTAGCATTGGGAAAGCAATTAGTATAATTCTTAATACCAGGAGCACCATCACCAGAAATAAAAATAGCTTTAAATTTATCTATATCGTATTTCTTATTAACATAATCAAATATAACTTCCCACAACTCTTCATAAGTTAGTTTAGAAGATGCAAAGTAGTGAATATTTTTTAATTTCTTTCTTTTTACGAAAGTTTCTTCATAACCTTCATGAACAATAGCACACGGACAAATTTTGTTACCATCTTTTTGGAGATTGGCATGAATTTCATCCATTTCAATATATAAAACATCAGGTTGGTTTTCAACTCTTATAATATTTTCTTTAATTGAACCATTTAATTTGGCAATTTTTTTAGAAACAGTACTTCTAGAAATTATAATATTTCTTAGAGCATGGCGAGCAGATTGACTCATATTTTCATCCATAGCATATTTTATTAATTGATACTCAGCTTCATTAGTTAAACGCTGATAGGGTTTTAAATGTAATATTTCTCTGAGTAAAACAAATCTATCTTTAGTTCTTTTATCAACGTAAGAAGTAGAATTAATCGTTATATAACCGACAGAAGTAATTAGAGTTCTTTTTCGAGTTTCTTTAACATTATATATTTTTTTTCTTACAGGAGAATTTTTAAATTTAGCATCAATATAATTAAGAAAAGATTCATAAAGATTTAAAGTCATAGTGTCACCAACATCTCTGATTTTCCTTTCTAAATTAAATGGAGTTAAGTTTTTACAAAAAGTTTCATTAAAAGTATTAGTAAATTCGTTAATTAATGATATAATATTCATTGGTTAAAACCTCGCTTTCTATTGTTTTAGACAATTCAATTATAAAGCTATTTTTAAGGTTTTAACCTTTTTTATTTGTTCAAAAGTCTTTTATTTGTAAATCTCCCCACATTGGAAACACTATCTGAATCATAGATAAATTTGACAACTCACATAATATCTGGTAAAATTTTTATCATGTTATGGTGCATTATCCTAGTCACAAACATTATTTGAAGGTAGGGCTAAAAATCTACCAATTGTACTGATATGACACTTTGTATACCTGCTTATTTCGCCCAGATTTGGGTGGGTATATAATTTAAGATTTAAGGATATGTTATAATGGCATATAACAATAATCCTTTTATTACGTCAGCGGTAACGATAAAACTAGTGCATGTCGTGCGTGGTTATATGGGATAGCAATTGAAAATATAATTGCAAAAGCGAATAAGAATAGTCACTTTGTGTTAGAGAAATTCTCTAGGGTGTACATATTATAAAGTTTGAGGTGCGGACTAAGTGGTAATCGAGTAATCGAACTGGTAACATTCGATTGTTTTCTTTAAAGAGAAATCGCCAGAAAGTAATGAATGGTAGAAAAGAGAGAAATTCAACTCGACCAAAGCCGTAAAATTAATTTATAATATACCATATCATTTTTTAATAATTACTTTATATAAGGAGAGTTAATATGAAGAGTAATGTTAACTGGATATATAAAGTTTTTTTATTATCTTTTATACTTTCAATATTATTTAGTGGAATATCTACTATCATTGCAGATTCCTTTAATACAATAATTCTTACTATTATACTTATAATCGTTATAATTATTGGTATTATATTTGATATGATAGGTGTAGCAGTACTAACTAGTAAAGAAGCTAATCTTCATGCTAAAGCTGCTAAAAAGTTAAAAGGTGCTAAAGAAGCAATATCCTTGTTAAAAAATTCAACTAGAGTTGCCTCAGTATGTAATGATGTAATTGGTGATATATGTGGAATAGTTAGTGGTAGTCTAGGAGCGGTTTTAACGCTTGAAATAGCTACATATTTTAATTTTTCTACTACTATTACTACTATTTTAGTAACAGCTGTTATATCTGCTCTTACAGTAGGATTTAAAGCCGTCTTTAAAGGTGTTGCTACTAAAAATAGTGATTCAATTATTTTTACTGTAGGTAAAATACTAGCAATATTTAAAAAATAAAAATGTCAAAAGAATAATATTTATACTTGATTAGTTTAATTCTTATGATATAATACATAAGACGAAGAAATTACTATATCTTGAATATAGATATGGCGGAAGGAGAATAAAAATGAAAAAAGAAATACATCCAGAAGTAAAAGATTGCAAAGTTACTTGTGCTTGTGGAGCAACATTTATGACTAAATCTACAAAAGATGAAATACATGTTGAAGTATGTAGTGAATGTCATCCATTTTATACAGGAAAACAAGGTAAAGCAAAAAAGACTGGTTCAGTTGAAAAATTTAATCGTAGATATGGATTTTCTGAAGAAGCTTCTAAATAATTAGTAGCTTTTTATTTTGTAACAATCTATAAAATTCTTTATTTTTTATGTTATACTATTAATAGGTGGTTTAAATGGGAAAAATTGTTGATAAATTTACATATTTATTTTCAAGAATAATTCACATGGATTATCATAAATTCTTTGATACAATAAATTTTGTTCATCAAAAAAATGGTAAAAATAGAATTGCTATATTTTTTGATATAGTTTATTGTGGTTTTAAATATCAAGCAGGTTATATGGACTATAAATTATTTGAAATGTATAATCTTAATAAACAACAAAGATCTACTATAATAACTAGAGGTATTAATAATAGTATTTTCAAAAAATATAATGATCCAGTATTTATAAAATATTTTCATAATAAATTACTTTTTAATAAAAAGTTTAATAAATATCTATGTCGTGATTGGATGGAAATAATTGAATCTGATGAAAACTTTTCTAAATTTAAAGAATTCTGTAAAAAACATCAAAAAATTGTTATTAAACCATACTCAGGAAGTTGTGGTCAAAACATTGAAATTATTGATGTAAAAAATAAAGATTTAAAAGAAATATATAACAATTTAATAAAAACAGGACGTACTTTAGTCGAAGAACAAGCTGTGCAATGCGAAGAGATTTCAAAGTTACATCCATCTTCTATTAATACCATAAGAATGGTTACATTAAACCAAGAAATAGTTGCAGCTTTCTTGCGTATTGGCAATGATAATAATGTAGTAGATAATTTTAATCATGGTGGTTTAGCAGCTCCTATCAATATTGAAACAGGTATTATAGATTATTTAGCTATTTCAAAAGATGGAAACATTTATGAAAGACATCCTCTTACTAATGAACCAATTTTATGGTTTCAAATTCCAAAGTGGCCAAGAATAAAAAGATTTGTAATTCAAGCATCAAAAGAAGTACCTGAAGTAGGTTATGTCGGATGGGATGTTTGTCTAGGTCCCAAAGATCCTTTTCTAATAGAAGCTAATGAATTCCCTGGACATGATATATATCAGTTGCCACCTCATCGTACTAATGGTCAAGGTTTATTACCAAGATTTAAAGAAGTAATGGATAAAAAGGAGAATAAAGAATGAAAATAGCAATTGCCACCGATCATAATGGTGTTAAAGAAAAAGAAGAAATACTAAAAAGATTAACAGAATATGAATTTATTGATAAAAGTAAAGATAATAATCCTACAGATGATTATCCAGATTTTGCTTTTCGTGTTTCAAAATCAGTTATCCAAAAAGAAGCTGACTTAGGCATTTTAATGTGTGGTACTGGAATAGGTATGAGTATTGCTGCTAATAAAGTAAAAGGAATTAGATGTGCTCATTGTTCATCAAAAGAACAAGCTCATTTAGCAAGAGAACATAATAATGCTAACATAATAGCTCTTAGTTATAAACAAGATTTAAATGAATTAATAGAAATGATTAAAGAATTTATTGAAACCCAACCTTCTACTGAAGAAAGACATCAAAGAAGAGTTAATAAAATCATAAATTATGAAGAAGGAACATATAATGAATTATAAAACATATATTTACATCATTACATTATTTATGAGTATATATGCATTTTCAGGCGTTAATTTTGATAAATTTATCAAAACTAATAAAGCCATTGAAGCAAGAATCCTAGTTATCTTAATGAGTATTGCAACTAGTTACTTAGTAACAAACTTTATAACAGATTTTATAAGTGTAAGCAGTATCATAAAAGGATGATATAATTGGATAAAAAATTATTACTTATTATCGTATTATTAATACCATTAACAATAGTTAGTTTCTTTTTTAAAGAAACTAATTTTAATATTTCTAAAAATCAAGAAGAAGAAAATAAACAAAGTGTTGATAATCTAAAAGTTCAAGTTTTAAAAGACAATCAAAAATTAAATGTCGATTTAGAAGACTATGTTATTGGAGTAGTAGCTGGAGAAATGCCAGCTCTTTTTGAACTTGAAGCATTAAAAGCTCAAGCCATAGCTTCAAGAACTTATGTTATAAATCATATGACAAAGAATGAAAGTATTACAGCAACAACGGATGACCAAGTTTATAATACTGAAGAAGAAATGAAAAACAAATGGCAAGATAAATATGATGAATACTATCAAAAAATAAAAACAGCAGTAACTTCTACAAAAGGTTTAATAATGAAATATCATGATATTCCTATAAAAGCTTATTACTATTCAATGTCAAATGGTTATACCGAATCATCAATAAATGTTTTTAATGAAGAAAATGATTACTTACAAAGTATTTCTTCTCCTTGGGATGAAGACAATTCAAATACCATAAAAATATCTAAAGAAGATTTTTGTACAAAATTATCTATAACATGTGACAATATAACTATAAAAGATATAAAAAAAGATGAATCAAATAGAGTATCTAATATAACTATTAATAATAAAGTATTTACTGGTTTAGAAATAAGAAAAAAACTGAATCTTAGATCAACAGATTTTACTTTTAATATACTTGATTCAGATATTGAAATAATAACAAAGGGATATGGTCATGGCGTTGGCATGAGTCAATACGGAGCAAATTATATGGCAAAAGAAGGCTATAATTACGAAGAAATATTAAAATACTACTACAAAGATATCAAAATAGATAATATTTAAATAATTCATCTAATAAAACACTTCTGATTCTAAAGAATACTTCTTTATTAAAGATTTAAAAATAAATGGTAGAATGCTTATAGAAATATTACGCAAGAACAAACAAATAAATATAATATAAATATCCTCAAATAACTGAATAAAAGCTTATATATAACTTAGATTTTTTAATAAAATAAATTTTAAATTTTATTTAAATGTATATTTCTTCTTTAATTGACCACACTTAATATTAGAAAGGTGATTATATGACAAGAAGAAAATTAAAAGACTGGGTAATACCAACATTGGGAATATTTGTACTAGTTGGTTCTTTATTTTGTTATTATCTACTAAGTAACTTAATAAATGATAACTTAGTACCAGATGATTCTTATGTAACCGATGCATTAATAGATAATACCATTAATGTTAATGAAGAAGTAAAAGATGAAGTAAAAATAGAAAGTCCATATAAAGGAGAAAATGTTAGTATTAGTAAATATTACTATGATAAAAATGATGATGAAGCTAAACAACAGCAATCATTAATCAAGTATCAAAATATCTATATGCCTAATACAGGAATTCTTTATTCATCAGACAATGAATTTGAAATAACATCTGTTCTAGATGGAAAAATTACACAAATCAAAGAAGATGATATACTAGGAAATATAATAGAAATAGAACATGAAAATAATATTGTAACTATATATCAAAGTGTTAAAGATGTTAAAGTAAAAATAGGAGATGAAGTAACTAAAGGAACAGTAATAGCTACTAGTGGTTCTAATAAATTAGAACAAGAAAAAACAAACTGTCTTCATTTTGAAGTATATAAAGATGGTACTTTAACTGACCCAGAGGATTTTTTAAGTAATAATACTAATTAATAATGAGAAGACAAACTGTTACAATACAATTCATTCAAAATGGAATAATTGTATTTAACAAACATCAACTTCAAAAGTATCCTTTATCCTCTGTTGAAAACTATAAAGTTATTAACAAGCAACTCTTTTGTGAAGAATTTAATAAAATAATTGAAGAAAATAAGATTAATAATAGAATATTAACAGATAATATAAATATAATAATTGATGATACATTTAAAGAAATTGATAAAGAAAACTTAAAAACAATTTTAAAAGAATTATCCTTTAATAAAATATTATTTATTAATGGAATCAATATCTTTCATTTAGATGATAATGAATTATTAATAAATATATCTGAAAATAATATAAAATTCTATTATTATTCAAAAATACTAAATATAAACATTTATTTTAAAAAATATAAACAGATCTTAAATACATATATAAAAGAAATATTAAAAAAATATAATATAAAAATAATTAAAATATATGGTGATTATAAAGATATAAATAATATCGCTAAATATATAGAAAAAGTCTTATTTAAAGAAGTATATACATATTCTTATTCAGAACTAATGCCTATTAAATTATTAACATATTTATAGCCAAAAAAAACTATTAATGTTATAATGAACTTAGGAGGATGATGAATATGAAACTAAATATTCGTGGTGAGAAAGTAACAGTTACTCAGTCTATGAAAAATTATATAACTGAAAAACTATCTAAAATGGATAAGTATTTTGAAAACCCAGACGAGATTAATGTTAATGTTCTTGCCAAAATCAAAGGATTAGAGCAAATTATAGAAGTTACTGCTTTAACCAAAAAATTTACATTAAGGGCTGAGGAATCAAATGAAGATTTCTATGCAGCAGTTGACTTGGTAATTAATAAACTAGAAAGACAAATAAGAAAAAATAAAGATAGATTAAATAGAAAATATAAAAATATTGAAAATTTAGAATTTAATTTTTCATATGAACCAGAAGATGATGAAGAAGAAAATTCTAGTACAATAGTAAAAAGAAAAAATATTTCAATGAAACCAATGGATGAAGAAGAAGCTATATTACAAATTGAATTACTTAATCATGACTTCTTTGTTTTCAAAAACATTGATGAGGAATGTGTATCTGTTTTATATAAAAGAAAAGATAACAATTATGGTATAATTAATGTGAAATAGGAGCAATGCTCCTTTTTAATTGCAATAATTTAGTGAAATTTTGCTTATTTTTATTGAATTTACTTGTAAAATCACTTAAAATAAGATGTACACGGATTAGTAAATCTAAAATTATTTAATAGTTTACTTTTTTTTGGTATAATAAAGCGAGTGGAGGAATACAATATGGGATTTTTTAGAAAACTAATTGATTCAGAATATAAAGAATTAAAAAGATTTGAAAAGATAGCTAAAGAAATAGATGCTTTAAGTGATGAAATGGAAGCTTTAAGTGATGAAGAACTAAGAGCTAAAACAGATGAATTTAAAGAAGAATTAGCAAATGGCAAAACACTAGATGATATAATCGTTCCAGCTTTTGCTACAGTTCGTGAGGCTGCTTATCGTGTTATTGGTGAAAAACCTTACTTTGTTCAAATATTAGGTGGTTTAGCAATTCACTTTGGTAATATAGCTGAAATGAAAACAGGTGAAGGTAAAACTTTAACAGAAACTATGCCTACTTATTTAAATGCTTTAACAGGAAAGGGCGTTCATATTGTAACAGTTAATGAATTCTTGGCTAAGCGTGACTCAGAATGGATGGGTAACATCTTTAAATTTTTAGGACTAACAGTTGGCTTAAATCTACGTGAGATGTCACCTACTCAAAAAAGAGAAGCATATAACTGTGATGTTTTATACTCTACAAATAATGAAATTGGTTTTGATTATTTAAGAGATAATATGGTTGTAAGATCATCTGATAGAGTACAAAGACCTTTAAATTTCTGTATTGTTGATGAAGTTGACTCAATTTTAATAGATGAAGCAAGAACACCATTAATTATTTCTGGTGGTAAATTTGATTCAAAAGATTTATATACATCTGCTGATCGTGCAGTAAAAAAATTAATTGAAGAAGATTATACAGTCGATGAAAAAACTAAAAGCGTTTCACTTACTGAAAGTGGAGTTGAAAAAATTGAAAAAACTTTCCATTTAAAGAATCTATACGATTTAGAAAATGCTGTTTTAGTACACCATTTAAATCAAGCTTTAAAAGCCAATTATGGATTTAAATTAGATGTTGATTATGTTGTTGAAGATGGTGCAGTTATTATCGTTGATCAATTTACAGGTCGTTTAATGCATGGTCGTCAATTTAGTGATGGTTTGCATCAAGCTATTGAAGCTAAAGAAAACGTTAAAATTAATGAAGAAACAAAAACTATGGCAACAATCACATTCCAAAACTTATTTAGAATGTATAATAAACTATCAGGTATGACAGGTACTGCTAAAACAGAAGAAGAAGAATTTAGAGATATTTATAATATGTATGTTATTCAAATTCCTACAAATAAACCTGTTATAAGAGAAGATTTGCCAGATTTAGTATATGCTACTGAAGAAGGTAAATTTAAAGCAATAGTAAGAAAAATCAAAGAAATTCACGAAACAGGTCAACCAATTCTAGTAGGTACCATATCTGTAGAAAACAATGAGAGATTAAGTGCTTTATTAAAAAAAGAAGGCTTAAAACATGAAGTATTAAATGCTAAGAATCATGAAAGAGAAGCTGAAATAATTGCTAAAGCAGGTCAAAAAGGTGCTATTACAATAGCAACAAACATGGCTGGACGTGGTACTGATATTAAACTAGGTGAAGGAGTTGTAGAACTAGGTGGTTTATGTGTAATAGGTACAGAAAGACATGAATCTCGTCGTATTGATAACCAATTACGTGGACGTTCTGGTCGTCAAGGAGACCCTGGTATGAGTCAATTCTTTGTCTCATTTGATGATGACTTAATGCGTCGTTTTGGAACAGAAAAAATTAAACAAATGTTAATAAATGTTGGTTTTAGTGATGAACAAGCTATTCGTTCTAAAACATTTACAAAGAGTATTGAAACAGCTCAAAAGAAAGTTGAAGGAAATAACTATGATACTCGTAAATCATTACTTGATTATGATAATGTAATGAACGAACAAAGAGAAATAATCTATGCTCGTAGAAATGAAATATTAGATCAAGACTCAATTTCAGAAAGAACTGAAGCAACATTCGATAGCAATATCGCTAATTTAGTAGATAGTCATATTGAACCAGAAGGTTATTTAACAGATGATGATAAATCAGAAATAATAGAATATTTAAATACAAACTTAATAAAAACCACTAAATTAGAAGTGTCTGAAATTGAAGATATGAAAGATAATGAAGAAATAAAAGCATACTTAACAGAAAAAGTAAAAAATGATTATCATGAAAAGACTAAATCAATTCCTAAAGAAATTATTAGTGAATTTGAAAAAGCTATAGCATTAAGAGTAATCGATGAAGCCTGGGTAGATCATATTGGTGCAATGGAACACTTAAGAGAAGGTATTGGCTTAAGAGGTTATGCCCAAACTAATCCTTTACAAGCTTATACTATGGAAGGATACGATTTGTTTGATAATTTAATGAGTAGTATTGAATCAAGAATATCAATATTCTTACTTAAAGCTGAAGTAAGACAAAATACTGAAAGAAAAGAACAAAGAAATAACAAAATAGTTCATGATACTCATTTAAAAACAAAAGGCACTCCAATTAGAGCAGAAAAGAAAATCGGAAGAAACGATCCATGTCCATGTGGAAGTGGAAAAAAATACAAGAATTGTTGTGGTAAATAGTTATAAATAAAGGGTTTATGAGGATTTTGTCCACATAAAAAGAGTAAAAAAATAGCTATTTGTCCACATTTTGTCCACATAAATTTGTGATTGTGGACAAAATATTAATCAATTAGTAC
>CANQZL010000035.1 GCA_947628325.1 uncultured Bacilli bacterium | reverse complement strand
TTTCTTTGATAAAGTCTTTTTTCATCTTCAGATAATTTACTATATTCTTTTTCAGATAATTCCTGTTTCCTAGTTTGAACAGCAAAATAGGTTTGAGCTAAAGCGACTGCTTCTTTTTTAGGGTCAGAATTTTGCGCAATCAGATAACAAGCATACCTTGATAATTTATAATCTTTCTGTTTCCTTTGAGCCCCTGAACCTATAGATACCATTTTTCCCACTTGGGAAAAATGGTCATCAATAAAATTGTTACTATTTTCACAAGCTACCTTGGCATTTTCTATTACATTATTGAACTTATCCCACCTTTTATATTCTAAAACTTTCTGAAGCTCACGTGCTTCCCAATACTCAACACCAAATTCATCAATGTGTTTGATATTTTCAAATGTTTCGGTTGTCTTTTCTAATTTATTCATCAACCATTCCTCCTTTATTTTTTCATTTTATATGATTAATATCATATCAAACATTTGTTCATATTGCAAGTAAAAAAAGAAATTCTTATTCAGAACTTCTATTAAATTTTTCCTCGACTAATTTTACTGGATAAGATTTATCTCTTAAAATATGTTCAATAGATAAATCATGATGCATATTATAAATTATATCTGCTATTAACTTGGAACAATCACAAATATGTAACCACTTACATTTACGAAATTCCTCTGGTATATAAGTTAAATTAGTTGTATAAAGTCCATCAAACTTTTTATCTTCATAATATTTTTCAAATTCTTCTATTCCTTTAGTAAAATAGGCATATGTTACAATTAAATAAATATATTTAACACCATGTTTTTTTAATTCATCTATTACATCAAACATACTTCCCCCACTAGAAACCATGTCATCTGTTACAACTGCTGTATATCCTTCCAAATCATTATTACCACAATAATCATGAGAAATTACTGGATATTTACCATCAACAAAATTATTATAATCTCTTTGTTTTACAAAACTACCAGCTTTTCTATTAATACGTGGTGAATTAAAAGAATTTAAATAGACATTACGTCGCCCAGTTGCTCCATTATCAGGCGCTACAAAGACTAGTTTTTTTAATCTATTCATACTTAAATCATTTATAAATTGTTCTAAAATCGTATTCGTAACAAAAAAATTATTAAATTCCATATTATGAACAGAATGTTCAACTCCTTGATCATGAGCATCAAAAGTAATAACACTTTTAATTCTACTAAAAGAATCTATTTCTCTAAGAACCATTCCACAAGTTAAATTTTCTCTAGTATTACGACGATGTTGTCTACTAGAATATAATGTCGGCATTATAACATTTATATGTTTAGCATGACAATTACATGCACCTATCCCATCTTTTAATTGCATAATTAAATCATTAGGACTAGCATGATTAATAAAACCACGCATTTTATATTCAACAGAATAATTACAAACATCTGTTAATGTATACAAATCTTTACCACGTACTGTATCATTTATTTCAACTTTTAAATGACCATCTTCAAAGAATACTTCTCTTATTGGAACAATAAAAGTATATTCATCTTTATTTAAACCATACATTTCAAGTAAATGTGCATCTATTTTATTTCCTAGGTCTGATGCACTTTGAAAGACCATTAATCTTAAATTATCTTCTAAAACTTGTTTTTTCATTAATACTCCCCTACTTCTCCATACTTAAAATAACTATTCAAAATAATCAACAAACTTTACTTAAAATTCATTTTTACCTCCTCTACCTTACCATTACCTTTTTTACTCTATCATTATATCACGAAAAAAGTAAACTTAAACGTTTACTTTATAAAAATTTATTTTATTAACATTTAATCGACTATTTTTCTAATAGTAATTATTCTAAAATAATGTATGGTTAAATTCAATAAAATACTCGATATAATGGAAAAACATTTTTTTAAACCTGTCACTAAATTGTTACTAACATAACTTAATTTAACTTACTAAACTTATTAAGAAAGTTTAAAAAACACCAATAAATCCCTTATTTATTTTATCTAGTAAACAGAACTTCTTTATGCTATACTACAATTAAATAAAGAAAACAAGGTGGTAATATGACTCAAAATCAATTAGACATTTTTACTTATTCCTGCTTATCTTTCGCTAATACAGCTCACTTTGACGAAGAAAGATACATATCCAATTATATGGGAAAAAACGGTTTAGATAAAAGCTCTTTTTCTGAAGTAATAAGACGTAACTATAAAATAGCCGCTAATCAGCATTTTGGTGTTTGTTTTACCATGACTTGTTGGGCATATCATTTATTATATACTATGGGAATAGACTCTGAATATTATTTTCTAGTAACTACAGAAAAAGGAACTGGATTTCCTAACCATGTTTTATTATACAAATTTGATAATGAATATTATATATGTGATTTAGCAGCTCAAATTCAAAAAATAGAAGAAATACATAAAACATTATTTTTAATAAGCAAATACCCAAACAATTACAAAAAAGAAATCTTAGATAATGCTTTAAAAGAACTATCAAATCCAAATCTTATTTGCCAAACAATTGAAAATTATCTTAAAAATTACAATGGTGGTTTTTTAATTGATGCTACTGGAATTAATGATGAAAGAATTTTTGCAGAAATTCCTAAAATTTTTTTAATAGATTTTTTAAAAGATACAAAAAACAATCTAATTAAATAATAAATATCCACTTTAAGAAGTGATGAACAACATCACTTCTTTTTAATTAAGAAAAAATAGATAACTTGATTTTCTGAGTTATCACTACTTAATGGTTAAAAACAAAAAAGTCGTTTAATCCTAAAATCAACGACCTAAATAACAATTAATTCATATCATTTTTTCTTCTTCTAATTA
Source organism: uncultured Bacilli bacterium (assembly GCA_947628325.1). GTDB lineage: Bacteria > Bacillota_I > Bacilli_A > RF39 > UBA660 > Coprovivens. The sequence continues at coordinate 7,497 of CANQZL010000035.1, read as the reverse complement.
ACAGAACTAATAGTATACATACAATTCCAATTAATGACAAAGAAAACAATATAATATTATTTAACCCCTCATCATTTGTATCTGGATTAGGAACAATTTCCTTTACTTCATCATCATAATACCCATAAAAAGACCAATCAATATATGAAGTAACACTATCTAAATTAGAATAACTAGGAAGTAAAGAAACTTCAACCTTAAGTCTACTCTCATATCCTTTTTTAAATTCTCCTAATCTAATAACATTTTGTAAATCAATCTTACTATCTTTATAATCTAAGCCCTTTGCATAACCATCATATATAAGCTTATCATCTAAATATAATTTCATTGTAATATTATCAAGTAATTCATTAGCAAGGTCATCTTGACCTTGCTTCTCAATTACTTGGAAGAATAAAACATAATCCGTATCACTATCATTTTCAATTATTAATTCATCATCATAAACTTCACCAGGTATCATCTTATCATAATTCATAAACATATCTTTATTAAATTTATTTGAATCATAATATAATCTATCCCCACTACTAGTAAAATAAAGCTTACTACTAGCTGCATTAACTGGTAAAATTAATATAAATAATATTAAAATCCATATCCAATACTTTTTCATATTTTACTCTCCAATCTTTATTAAGCTATTTCAACACTAGTTTTCCAAGTTTCTTTATATGCATCATATTGAATTGTTTCAATATAGAATGTTAAAACATATTCAGCACCAGCATAAGAATCTTCACCAGTAGTACATACCTTAGGATCTAAAGTAGTACCTGCACCAGTACAAGTAACTTCAGCTTGGATATCTTTGTTAAATGTAACAGAATCAATTAAAGTCTCAGTAGATTCATTATTTCCTAAACGAGTCTTATAATAATACCAAGTATACTCATTACCATCAGCTTCTTTTTCTGATTCCCATTTTTCTTCATAACTTGGATGGAAATTCATAACAGCTGCTTCAACTTTTTTAGAACCTGGTTCTTGAGTTTGCTCTAATGGTAAAGAACTTTTATTCTTAGCAGTCCATTTTTCTTCAAAACGAACTCTAACAGCTACATCAACTTCGCCATCATTTTTAACTGTAAGCGTCTTATCAGTTGTTGTTCCTGGTAACCAATCTTCTGGTGAAGTAAAGTCTTCGCTATATTCTACTTTATAATCAGCAGTTTTAAATTTATTTTCAAAACTAGTTTGACTTGTAAAATAAGCCCAAGTACCTCCAACAAAACCAACTAATGCTACAATTAATAATGCTATTAATGGTTTCTTGTTACTCTTTTTTTCCATTTTTTTCTACTCCTTTCTTCATATTTATATCAAAAACTTCCACATTACTTAGTAGAAATTCTGATAACAAAATTAATACTATAACCCCTAAAAGATACAAATGCTTATTAACAAAATCAATGTAATAGCCTATAAAAAGTAAAGGATATTTGGCAACCTTACCTTCTACATCTTCATACTTAACAACAAAGTCATCAGCTACTTTATTTGCATCTCCTTGAGTTCTTAATCCATCATCACCAACTTCAACAACTCGGTGTGTCACATAATTATTATTTCTTACGAAAGTTATGACATCACCTTCCTTAATTTCTTCCTTATCGACTTGATGATAATAAACTACACTTCCTACTTTATAAGTAGGACTCATTGATCCAGATAACATTATTAACGGATGATATCCAAATAATATAGGAATTTCTACTACTACATAAAAACCAATTAATAAATAAGATATATAAGACAATATACTAATTACTTTCTTTAAAAATCCCATACAACATTATCTCCATCAATACTAACATCTAACCCCCATATATCCTTAACGGCATCTACAGATGCTAAGATAGATTCGTAATTAAAAGTTAATTCATAGTCATATGTTTTATAATCGTTATAAAACAAAGTATCTCTTATTAGTGAATCATTTAAAGTTATACTATTTAAAATTAAAACTTCATCATTATACTTTAATAACTTCCTATAATAGTACCAACCATCATCACCTAAAACAAAATCTTCATTAAAAGTTTCAGACCATTCTTTTGTAACAACCGGTATACCATTAATACTATTACTTAAAGTACATCTTACACTATCACTACAATCCTTAGACCAAATTTCATTATAATTAACTCTTAATACGACTGGAGCACTATCTTCATCTCTATTAGCAATCACAACTTTCTTAGTTCCAAATCTATTATAAAATTCTTCCTCTAAAACAACGTTATATGTCATTGTTTTAAACTTATTCACAAAAGATTCTCCACTTACAAATACAGCAAAAGAATTAGAAATAATACATAAAGATAACAATAAGCCTAAGAAAACCAATGACTTAATTTTTATTCTTTTTTTCATACATATCACTCACTTCCGGTTATCTTATTAATTACTGAACCAAAAGAATGAAAAAAATCTTTCTTTATAAATTTATTTTCAAAAGTAATGGAGTAAGTTTTGGCTTTAGTAATTAACAATTCTCCACCATTAGAAGTAATATCTCCAGTAACATTCAAAAGACTATACTCTTGTGGTATTATTTCTGTAACATTGTACTTGCCTGGATCTAAATAAATAGATTTGCATTCATTCTTACTCATTGTTAACCAAGAATCATAACCTTCTTGTGAAACAATTTTAAATTGAAAAGAATTATCATCATATTCCCCATTTACAACTTTACAAATGGTCAATTTAGATTGAACATCAAACTGAGCTGTTGCGACGTACTCAACATCTGTATTTAATTCATAATTATTATCTGCCGTAGCACTTACAATTCTAACAACGTTTATAGCAGTATCCGTATCCTCTTCTGTTACATCATATCTTGCATATATTGTAATAGAAGCATTAGCTTGCAAGGTAGGTATAATAACTAACCGTTTTGTTCTTACTTCATAATTGCTCCCTGATATGAAATAAGCATTTTTATTATCTTCTCTTACTACTACATCTTTAATAGTAAAAGAAGCATTATTTGTTACTGTAATCTTATAATTTACAGTATCACCTGGATGGTAATAATCTTTTTTATCAATTATTTCCTTACTAATAGAAGGTTCAAAATAACCATTAACTTCTTTCCATTCGCCATAAATGACTACATCTTCTTCTGGCATTTCAAATGTTTCTGACTTATACCATCCTAAAAATTCATAACCTGCAGGATGACCTAATACATCTTCCAATTTGACAGTATCACCTGGTGCATATTGTTTAGGTTCTGGTAAATAATCTTCATAATTAGGTGGTAACACCGTATTATAAAATTCATACCTTACTGTATATTTAATTAATTCAAATTTTCCAACAATTTCTACATCATGATCTGGCATCTCAAACGTATTATTATCATCAACATCTAATGAAGATAAATCCCATCCTAAGAAACGATAACCATTAAAGACATCACCAAGTTTTAATTTATCAACAGTAACACTATTGCCTTCATAATAACTTTTACTCTTAGGAGTAACATACCCTGGTGGTATATCACCATCTATTCGATAACTTACATTATGAGGTTCAATCTCACTTTCCTTAAATGAACCAGTAAACAATACATCACTATCTGGCATTGTAAATGATCCCCCTAAAGGAATAACTTCAACTGAACTCCAACCACTAAATTCATAGCCATCAACTATAACATCAGGAGCAACTCCAACATTACTTCCCATTGCATATTCCATTTCTATTGGAACATCAGGTGCATTAGGAGGAACTACCCCAGTATACTGATATCTTACTTTGTGTAAATTAGAACTACTTCCCATAAACACATGAACAACATTAGAATTAACACTTAAAGAGCCTTCTTTAGCTGTTGCAAAATTATAAAAATCCCTTCGCTTTTCTGTTTCTACAGTAGTAGGATCATCAATAGTTGGTGTAATCGTTTTAATACCTACAGTTAAATAACAACCTGCTTGTAAATTAGTAACTTTAAAAGAAACAGTTCTTGTATCTTCATCATAATGAAGTCCATGATAATCATTAATACTCTCACTAACCGAATCATCAACAACTTTACCAGTACAAGATGCACCATTACTATTAACTGCTCCTATACTTCCATCCTCTGACTTTTCAAATCCGTCAAAAATCAAACCATTTGGAATTTTATCAGTTACATAAATAACTCCACTCTTAACTTCAGCTGTTGCTTCAGGAGAAGAACTAACCCCATACCGATCAACGCCATCATAAGAAACATTTAAATAATATGTCAAAGAACTTGAGGGATTTACTTCAACATCATTTTCTAATATAGCTGATAATGTTAAAGACACCGCAGCCACTAAAAACAAACTAACTAAAATCCCAACAATCAATCCTTTTTTCTTAAGCTTCATCAACAACCTCCCCTTTCAGTTGCATCAAAAAACTATGTATATCATCATAATAACCAATATTAATTTCCATTAACTCATCTATCAAACTATGTAAACTTTCCTTCTTCTTAAATCTCCCATAATTAGTAAGAGCTATCCTTTTATAAGAATCATAAACCTCCTCATCATTATCTATATAAATCTCATCATCCCCAATAACTCCATAACTAATACCTAAATGATTCAACTTACTTAATACTTTTGAATAAGGAGACACCCCAAAAGCAATAGAATTATTATTCCATTTATAACCAAATAAATCCCATATAATCACAGCATCATCAGCAAAAGTTTTATAAAAGCTTCCCTCTTTTATAAATATAATATGACTAGGTCTTTTATTCTTATAATATTCATACTTATCTACTGCTTTCATCTTAAAATTCCTTTCAAAATATTTTACTTTAATTAAATATCCATAATAACTACTATATGTCCTATAATATTTAACTCCTTCATCTCTTAACTTATCTAACTTCTTTCTAATCTTTTTAAAAGTCTTCTTCCGATAAGATATCTTTAACTTATCATTTACTATTCGATACTTATATCCTAAAAAAGAAATCCCAATACTTAATCTTGTAATATTACTTTTAGAATTCATCTTTAAATTTAATAATTCAATTTTTTCTTTAACAGAATTCCAAACATTCTTTAAATATTCCTTATCAGTACTTAAAACTATTAAGTCATCCATATACCTTATATAATATTTACATCTAAGATCTTCTTTTATAAAATGATCTAAACTATTTAAATAAAATATTGCTAAGAACTGACTAGTCATAGCTCCAATACTTAATCCAACATTTCTTTTATAATAAGGAATACCTTTACAGTATTTACCATTAAATATATCAATTAACTTATTAATATAATTTTTATTTGTTTCACTAACAATTTTCTTAATTAAATTAATAACATCTTTATCCTTAATCTTTTCTTCTACTTGATTAATTAATATTTGATGATCAATACTATAAAAGTATTTACTTATATCAATATTAAGACAAAATATCTCCTTTCTACCTTCAGTAAATCTTATTTTATTAATATACTTTTCTAATAAATCACTAGCATACTTACTACCTTTATTCTTTCTAGTTGCTACATTACTATCAATTAAATACTTTTCTAAATAAGGCAACAAATAATGATTAGCAACAAAATGATTAACAATCTTATCACTAACACTTTGACTCATAACAAGTCTTGCCTTTGGTTCAAAAATCAAAAATAAACGATAAGGTAATGGTTCATAAGTTTTATTCTTTAAAGATAAATAAATATTATATAAATTAGAATTTCGATTAAGAGCAAACTTTAATAAAGCTTTTTTATTCTTACATGTTTTTCTAACAATATTCCAAGTATCATATAAATTATTAAAAGTAATCTCTTTATCATAAATATTATCAACTATCATCTTTTTCATTTGGTTCAGGATTTTTTCGCCACCTATAGGTCATATTTTTTATCTCTGTAAGCATTCCTATAGAAGTTTCAATATGCTTTTTATTCTCTTTACATACCTCCATTATTTCATCAGTTAAGAAATCCATCATTGATAAAGAAACTAACATATCAGTAATATTTTTAAGTCTTATATTTCCTTTAGTATATTCTGCTTGATACAAATATTTAGCTACATTATAAGATTCATCTAATAAGCGTATCCTAAGATCTCTATGGACATTAGGTATTCCATTAGTAACATATTTTCTTAAATATTTATCATATTTAAGAACCTTAGTATACAAAGTAAATTCTTTATCAGGATGCATTTAATCACTCCTTTGTATAGTAACGAGCTATGTTAACCGAAGGTATAGAAAGTAAAAAGAATTAACATAGCTTTTACTACACGGATTACAATAGTAAGCGACTATACCAGCTGAAGGTTAAAATGAGTATGACTGATATAGTTTACACTACTGCTTATATTTAGAACTTACGTTCATAGAACTATGCCTGTTTCACAATAAAGGCTAAATTTCACCATAGCAAGTTTCATTTGTTATAAATTTAGCCACAAATTTTTGGAAAATGCAGGACGCACCCCGTTAGCATTGTTGACGTTGTTGTTGTTATAACTGCCATCAGAGTTTGCGTTGAACCCGTTAGCGTTGTTGTTGTTGAAGTTGTTAGGCGAGCCAAGCCACCAATTCTGGCTAAAAACTCGTACACTAAACAAGAGCACAATGCCCGCGTCTTTTATCGGCATAATCCTAGATAAAACCTAAGTTTTATCCAAATTATTTGGTCTCGGGGTATAAAATAAATCTATACCCCGAGTTCATCACTCAAACTATTGAGTGATGAACTCACAATCCCCCTCTTATCAGCGGTGGTTAAGTTTTTTTTAAACCATACCCACCATTTTCTTTCCAACTTATTCAAGTTGGCTTTATTTCCAAACATAGTATGGCTTATCAGCACTTCCATCCCCATCAGAATACTCTGTGCCAGGTCGAAGTGAAACTGCAGGACGCACCCCGAGAGCACTGACGACGTTGCCGTAGCTCAAGTTGCCCGACGAACCGACGCCAAACCCGCCCGCAACGCCGTCGGTGAAGTGGGAAGGCGAACCATGCCACCAAGACTGGCCCGTATTAAGGAAGTGCGTGCTACTAGAGCCACAAACTAGCTGGGCTTCATCTTTAGATAATAGACCAACTGGATACGTTAATCGAGCTTTTGGATTTGAAACACTAAATTTGTCTGTTTCATTTTCACATGTAAGCCTTGCATTTGCTCTGCTTGTTCTATTATAAGCTCCAAAGTATAAATAACTTGATATCTTTCCTCCATTTGGATTCCAACCATTCAACTCGCTTATACTTCTATCATTACAATAAATTGCATCTTCTATGTAATCTTCAAATGGTTGCCCATCTATATTTTCTGCATACCATTCATCTATAAATGCTTTTATTGTTGAATCTGTTTGGTTAACATCTTCAGCTGTTAACATTTCTTCTAAAGCATTCTCTACTGATTTCCCATCCGTTATATTTATATAATATAATGATGATGAACTACCATAATATACATAACTTATTGTTGTACATGTTCCACT
>CANQZL010000034.1 GCA_947628325.1 uncultured Bacilli bacterium | reverse complement strand
TAAATTGCTTAAAAGATATTATATATGATTATAAAATTTACTGCACAACTTCTGTGCACTTCATTTTTTAAATTACAGATATATATTTTTAGTATTAAAATATTGTCTATTTATTGACTATAAACCAAAAAGTTATTAAAATAATATATAATAGGAGTTTATAAAAAATATTTAAAGATGTAAGGTGGTAAATTAATGAAAAGGAGTTTTTTAAATAAATTATTAGGAATTATAAGCATATTCTTTTTATGTTTTGGATTTCTTTTATCAGTAAATGCAAATACTGTTAATAATAAGTATAGTATAACTATTAGTGGAGCTGGTCCTAACCATACTTATCAAGTTTATCAAATTTTTACAGGAAATATTAAAATTGAAACTAATCAAATTGGTGATGCTCAATGGGGAACTGGTGTTAATTCAGGAGACCTTTTAGCTGAGTTAAAGGCTTCATCTTTTCAAGTTGATGAAAGAGTTTTAAATTCCGATGGTATTAATTCATCTCCTACAGGTCAAAAGACAACAATAGGGAAAATATTTGGTAGTTGTTCTACTGCTAATGATGTTTCTTTAGCATTAAGTCCTTATCAAGATGATTCGGAAGCTGTTCGTGAATTTGCTCAAATAGTAGGTAAACATTTGACAACTGTTTTTACTACGGCAGTAAGAGGAACTGATGGTAAATATAAAGCTGGTGATTTAGCTGCTGGTTATTATTTTATAAAAGATGCTGGTAGAGTAGAAAATGATGCTCAAACAAGATATATACTTAATCTTAATAAAGACCAAGAAATTGTCGTAAAAGGTGAAGCTCCATCAATGAGCAAAACTGTTAATAATGGTAAAACATATGCTAAATCAGCTGATTTTCAAATCGGTGATATAATAGAATTTAGAATTGAAGGAACTTTACCTAATAAAGATGTTTATGATTCTTATAAAAAATATAAGTATGTTTTTCATGATACTTTACCTGAAATGTTAAAATTCGTAGGTACTGAATCAAATAATTGGAAAGTCGAAGTATATTCTGGTGATAAACTTATAGCTAATGTAAAAGATAATTTTCATTTTGTTCCAGCAGCTTCAGGATTCTCAATTAATTGTGATGATTTAAAACAAATTGGTGCTTTAAATTCTAAGATATCTGAGTTGGCATCAACTGATAATATAACAATAGTTCTTACTTATTATGTAACATTAACTAGTACAGATAATTTTCAGTTTAAAAATCAAAATGATGCGTATTTAGAGTTCTCTGATAACCCTAATAGTGGAGGAGAAAATTCTACAAGTAATACGCCTCATGATAAAGTTACTATATATACTTATATATTAAATATTGAAAAGATTAATGGTAGAGATGGAACTATAAAACTAGCCAATGTTGGATTTAAGTTATATAGAGAAATAAATGGAGAAAAGAAATGGGCAGTTGTTAAGAATGGAGTAATTCAAAGTTGGACTTCAACTGAAAAAGATGGGACAGAAATGTTTACTTCTAATAGTGGTACATTATCGATTTCCGGTTTAGATTCAGCGACTTATGTATTGGTTGAAACTACGACATTAGATGGATTTAATACAATGAAGGATATGGAATTTACTATTACAGCAAATTTAAGTGATAACCAAACTATTAATAGTTTACAGCTTATAATTCAAAGTGAAGATGGTCAAAGCCAAAATGGAAATGTTAATAATGGAGTGTTAAGTGCAACAATTTTAAATTATCCTGGTGGTGTTTTACCATCTACAGGTGGTATTGGTACAATAATTTTTTATATAGTTGGAGTAGTGTTAATTGTAACTTCTCTAGTACTTATAGTTATAATTTGTAAAAAAAAGAAATAATAGAATAGAGGTATTTTACTGAACGGTAGTGATGAAATGTGAAGAATAAAATTATTGTTATTCTTATAATTACTTTATTTATTGTTGGTCTGTTCTTTATATTTTATCCTGCTGCTAGTAATTATTGGAATAGTTTACATCAGTCTAAGGTAATTGCTAATCATACAGAAATAGTGCATAATTTAAATAAAGAAGAATATGCTGAAATTTTAGAAGAAGCTAAAAAATATAATGCAAGGCTTAATAAAATTGATAATTTTAAAGTAACAAGAGAAGAATTAGAAAAATATAATAATACATTAAATATTTCTGATGATGGAATAATGGGATATATAGAGATACCTAAAATAAATGTTAAATTAGCTATTTACCACGGAACTAGTGATGAGGTTTTACAAGTAGCTGTAGGTCATATGATTGGATCTTCTTTACCTATTGGTGGAGAAAGTACACATACTATTTTATTAGGACATCGTGGTTTACCTTCAGCTAAATTGTTTACTAACTTAGATAAAATGGTAGAAGGAGATATTTTTTATTTAAATTATTTAGATGAACGAATTGCATATCAAGTTGATAAAATAAGTATTATTGAACCAGATGAGCTTGATAATATTAAGATAGAAGATGGAAAGGACTATGCAACTTTAGTTACGTGTACGCCTTATGGAATAAATACTCATCGTTTACTTGTTCGAGGCGTAAGAATAGAAATTGCTCAAACAGAAATTAAAACATTAAAAGCAATAACATTACAGGATAAAGGATTGAATATTATGTTAATAATAATATTTCTAACATTTATTTTATGTATATTATTATCAATTAGAATAAGAGAAATGTTTATTATATAAGATTATAGAAATATAAGGAGGGATGATATGAAAAAAATAAGTAAAAAAATAATTTATTTTATATTATGTCTTATTTTGATAAGTCCACTTTATGTTATGGGATTGGGTGTAGAAATACAAAGAGATACTCCTTATATAGATACTGATAAATTAACAAGTTTAACAATTTTGTATAGTAATGATGATGTACCTTTAAGTTTAGTTAAATTTAGTGTATATAAAGTTGCAACAGTTTCGCGAGTGTTTTATTATACATTAACAAAAGATTTTGCTAATTATCCTATAAAATATAATGGCTTACGTACAGTTGATCAATGGCGAGATTTAGCAACTACATTAGATGGTTATGTAGCAAAAGATGGTATTAAACCAATTATAGAAGGATTGACTGATGATTCAGGGATATTAAAATTAAGTGATTTAGAAACTGGTTTATACTTAGTTGTTGGAGAAAGTAAAGAAATAGGTATTGCTACATATACACCTGAAAGTTTTTTAGTAAGTCTTCCTGATTTGAATGTAGGTAATTACTGGGATTATGATGTTTTTGTTGAACCTAAATTTGAAAGAGTTGATGATTATTCAAGACTTTTTGATAAAAAAGTTATAAAAGTATGGGATGATAAAGGATATGAACAATTAAGACCTAATGAAATTAATGTTCAGTTATTAAAAGATGATGAAGTTTATGAAGAAGTAGTATTGAATGAAGATAATGATTGGGAATATGTTTTTAAAAATTTAGATAATAAATGTAATTATAAAATAGTTGAGCAACAAATAGATGGTTATACTGTTTCAGTTAATAAAGAAGGAGAGATATATACTATTACAAATACATATGTAAAACCTCCAGAAGTACCAGTTATACCTGAAACTGGGCAATTATGGTGGCCAGTTCCATTACTAATAATAATTGGTGGATGTTTTGTTTTTATAGGTTTTAAACTTGATAAAAGGAAAAAAATAAAAAATGAAAAAGAATAATATAAAATTGTGTAGTAGTATATTTAAAATATGTGGATTTATTTTAATTAGTTTGGCTTTAGTTTTAACTTTTTATAATTTAGGGGAAGATTTTTTAGCTGGTAGAAGTTCAAATAATGTTTTAAAAGAATTAGAAGACAATAAATTAGTGGCTGAAGATTTTATACCAGGAACTCCTGATTATATGGCAACTCCTAAAATGGAAATGCCTACTGTTAAATTAGATAATACTAAATATATTGGTGTAATTACAATTGATAAGATAGGTATTAAATTACCTGTTCAAGGAGAGTGGAATTTTAAAAAATTAAGAAAATCTCCTGCTAAATATAGTGGATCTGCTTATCTTAGTAATTTTATAATAGCAGCTCATTCTTATCGTTCACAATTTGGAAGAATTTGGGAATTAAAAAATGGTGATAAAGTTAAGTTTGAAGATATGGAAGGACATATTTTTGAATATGAGGTTATTGGTAAGGAAACTATTAGTGAGAAAGATGGGCTTAAATTAGAAGAGGGAGAATGGGACTTAACATTGTTTACTTGTAGTTTGAATACGCAGTATAGAACAGTTGTAAGATTAAGAAAGATTGCAACTTACTAATTTAATTTAAAATACTCTTTTATTGGGTATTTTTATTATTTGTTTATAATTTTTATATGATTGGGGTGTCTTGTGAAAGTATATCATACATTAGAGCCTATATATTATAGAGATTCTAAAGTTTTAATTTTAGGTACTATGCCATCTATAAAATCAAGAGAAGTTGGTTTTTATTATGCTCATCCATATAATAGGTTTTGGAAAACTTTAGAAAAAGTTTATGGAGAAACAATAGGAGTATCTATTGCAGATAAAAAAGAATTTCTTTTAAAGCATAAAATAGCTTTATTTGATGTTCTTAAAAGCTGTAATATTAATTCTTCTAGTGATAGTTCTATAAAAGAACCAGTTCCTAATAATATAAATAAAATATTAAAAGAATCAAATATTAAAGTTATATTTACTACTGGTAAAAAAGCATATGAATTATATAATAAATATATATTACCTAAAACTAAAATAGAAGCTATATGTCTTCCAAGTACTTCACCAGCTAATTGTAAAAAAGGAATAGAAGAAATACTTTATAAAGAATATAATAAGATAAGAGAATATACGGATTAATATAATAGGAGAGATAATATGATTAATAAAGAAAGTCTAGAATTACATAGTGGTATAGTAAATAGTGAAAATAATTATATTTTCTATATGTCTGATAATGATAGAACTTTAAATATTGAAATAAGCTATTTAAGATGTATTTCTTTATATGGAGAAAATCCATATATTAATGTAATTGAAATGGAAGAACAACTTTCTACTATAAGACTTCCTTTACCTATTAATGAATTATATAAAAGGGTAGTTAAGGGTTTAAAATGTAATATAAAAATACTTCCATCTGTTAAGATAAAAGAAACTAAAAAGACTGAAAAAGGTTTGATTGAAACTGATTATATGTGTATTAGAAAAGGAGAATTAGTTGAGTTAGTAGTTACTAAAGATAATCGAAAAGTAGTTATAAAAAGTAAGGGAAAAGCTAAGCAAAATAATATTATAGATAGTAATCATCAAAATGAAAATGCAATTAGTTTAGTAAAAAAGCCAAATAAAAACCATTCATAATTGAATGGCTTTTTTAACATGCTTCTCCAGCTAATACTGTATGTCCATATTCAGTTTCTTCATTTCCATTATAATAATTTCTTGAAAGACTTTCTTTTATAACACCATTTTCAATAGTTACTTGGTATTCATCAACCTTGCAATCATGGTAAGTAACATAATATAAATAAGTATCATGAATATCTACAAAAGAATCTCTGTAAAGAATTTGTTTTCCATTATCTAGGACATAATTACGATTTCCAATAGCTTCAGGTTTTGCTTCAATAAAGATTGTTGTAGATGGACTATTAGGTTTGTATTGCTTTAGTATTTGGTTATTATTAATAATTGTTATACTTTCATCAAATCCTTCAGAAAAACCATTAAGTATTTTTTTAGTATTTCTTAATATTAAATAGTCCTTTTGGTTTTTAGTATCTTTTATTATATAATATTTAGCAGATTCTTTATGATATTGATCTATTTCTTCTAGTGTTGTTTGTTTAATAGATGGCATTTCTGAATGCTGATCAATTATTTTATCATCAAATATTAATGTTTTATTGTCTAAATAAACTTCTTTTCTAACAACACTATCGCTTCCATTAAAGTCATTATAATAGTAAGTTAATAAAGTATGTTTTTCGTTATTTAAAGTAATTTCATCTTCATATTCTTTAAAAAAAGTATAGTTTTTATTTTTTTCTGGTTTAGTTATTACTTCTTTTTCTTCTTCTTTAGTTTTTTCTTCCTCATCAGGGTTTACTTCTTTTTGGGATTCTTCATCATCAATTTTATTATTATTAGCTTTTTCGCTATTTTCTTGTTCATTTTCTTTTGGAGTATCTGTAAACTTATTAATTTGGGTTCCTAAGTAAAATGATAGTCCAACTAGACCTAATACAATTAAAATTACCACAATACTATAAATTATTTTTTTCTTTTTATCCATATAATATCAACCTCTTTTTCTGTTTTCATTATAACATAATTTATTAATAAAAAAGTTATATAATTTTTTTTATTAACAATTGATATACATTTATTTTTAATTATTATAGTTGTTTTAAATGATGAATGATGCTAGAATATACTATCAAAAATATTAAATAATTTTATTAAAAGCAGGAGTATGTTAAAATAAAAATGAAAATAATATATATAGCAAGGAGGAATAAAATGTTTGAATTAGTATCAAAATATAAACCAAGTGGTGATCAACCTAAAGCTATAGAAGAATTAGTAAAAGGTATTAAAGAAGGTAAAAAAGAACAAGTCTTACTAGGAGCTACTGGTACAGGTAAAACTTTTACAATAGCAAATGTCATAAAAGAGGTTAATAAACCTACTTTAGTGTTAGCTCATAATAAAACATTAGCAGGACAACTTTATGCAGAGTTTAAAGAGTTGTTTCCAAATAATCATGTTGAATACTTTGTATCATATTATGACTATTATCAACCAGAAGCATATGTTCCTCAAAGTGATACTTATATAGAAAAAGATGCTTCAATAAATGATGAAATAGATGAGTTAAGACATGGAGCGACGAGTGCTTTGATTAATAATAGAGATGTTATTGTAGTAGCTTCTGTATCATGTATATATGGTATAGGGGAAAAAGAAGAATATGAAAAAATGATGCTTACTTTAAATGTCGGAGATACTATAAATAGAAGTGATATTATAAATAAATTGATAGATATGACGTATGAACGTAGTGATATAGATTTTCATAGAGGAACATTTAGAGTAAGAGGAGATAATATAGATATAATTCCTGTTAATGAAAGATCTAGTGGAATAAGAATCGAATTATTTGGTGATGAAGTAGATAAAATTTGTACTTTTGATCCTTTAACAGGAGTAATTCTTCAAAATAAAAAAACGATCAGTATTTTTCCAGCTTCTCATTTCGTAACTGGTCCTGATAAATTACAAGAAGCTATAAGACGTATTGAAAAGGAGTTAGAAGAAAGATTAAAAGTTCTACATGATAATAATAAATTATTAGAAGAACAAAGATTAAGAGAAAGAACTAATTATGATTTAGAAATGCTTAAAGAAACAGGCTTTTGTAGTGGAGTTGAAAATTATTCAAGACATTTAGCTTTAAGAGCAGCTGGGGAAACACCATCTTGTTTAATAGATTTCTTTCCTAGTGATTTCTTATTAGTAGTAGATGAATCTCATGTAACTCTTCCACAAGTAAGAGGAATGTATAATGGAGATAGAATGCGTAAACAAACTCTTGTAGATTATGGTTTTAGATTACCAAGTGCTTTAGATAATCGTCCTTTGAAGTATGAAGAATTTGAAAGTAAAATAAATCAAGCTATTTATATATCAGCAACTCCTGGAGATTATGAACTTGAAAAAACTAATAATGAATTTGTAGAACAGATAATAAGACCAACTGGTTTACTTGATCCAACTATTGAAGTTAAAAAAACCGAAGGACAAATAGATGATATTATTGAACAGATAAATCTTCGTAAAGAAAGAAATGAAAGAGTATTAATAACAACTTTAACTATTAGGATGGCAGAAGAACTTACAAATTACTTAAAAGATGTAGGTATTAAGGTTGCTTATTTACATAATGAGGTAAAGACTTTAGATAGACTTAAAATTATTCAAGAATTGAGAATGGGTAAATATGATGTTGTTGTTGGAATAAATTTACTTAGAGAAGGTTTAGATATTCCTGAAGTAAGTTTAATATGTATTATGGATGCTGATAAACAAGGTTTCTTACGTAGTAGTAGAAGTTTAATTCAAACTATTGGAAGATGTGCTAGAAACGCTAATGGGCATGTTATTATGTATGCTGATATAGTAAGTGATTCGATGGAAGAAGCCATAAATGAAACTGCAAGAAGACGTAGTATTCAAGAAGCTTATAATAAAGAACATAATATTGTACCTAAAACAATAATTAAAGAAATTAGAGAAGTAGTAAGTAATGAAATTGAAGAAAAAACTAATAAGAAAGAAACTACTAAGATGAGTAAAAAAGAAAAAGAGTCTATCTTAATTAAAATAGAAGAAGAAATGAAAGAAGCAGCTAAACAATTAGATTTTGAAAGAGCAATGGAACTTAGAGATATTTTATTTGAATTAAAAAGTGAATAATTTGGAAATTTTTATTAGATAATTTTGCTAAATTAAATAAGCAATGCTATAATACTTTTCTAATGTGGGGTGGAACTATGGATGTAGAGATTCTCATAAATCAATTACTCGATGGTGATACTAGTTATTTTGCACATAAAAATATATATGAAGTATTTGAAGAAATGGAAAATATAAAATTACATTTAACTGATCAATCTATGATAGATAGAATATTTAAATCATTGGTTAAATTGAATGAATTTTATGCTTTTCTTTTAGTTTATACATGTGATAAATATGAAAAATTTTGTCGTAGTTGCTTAAATAAAAAATTTTATGAATTAACAGATTTATATTTCTTAGGTAATTTTTTAGAACAAACAGATTGGGCTTCTAGGTATGTAGAAGAAAATTTTGATAAGTTTTTAACAACAAATAATTATAATATTTCAATAATAGTAAAATATGCTATTAAAAATAATAAAGAAGAATGGATGAATATATTAATAAATAATAAAATAGATTATGTAAGAATTATTACGATGTCAATTATAATTAATAATTATCCATTCTTATTTAGAAAATATTATAAGAGTGATAATGACCTATTAAATACATTTGCAGTATATGATGAAAATAATAATATAGTAAGAAAAACTAATGAAGAAAGTGTTAGTAAAATAGCTATAGAGATATTAAAAAAAGGTTTAGATATAGAAATATATGAAAAAATAAAGAATTTTATTTTAAGAGAATATCAATCTAATACCTTAGCAAGAAGATTATGTACAGAGTTAGATACTGATTTAAAAAGTAGTTTGTCATTTTTTAACAGAGTATTTTTAAATGATATAAATGAGTTATTTATTACTTCAAAAGATTATAAATGGGAATTATATACAAAGTATGGTAATTACTTAAGTCCCTTTCTATTTGAAGAGTTTGATAGTATTATTAAACCTTTTGTAAATATAAAAAATGATAATGTTAAAATGGTATTAGAAGATTTAAGTAAGAAAGGATTACTAGATAATTTTCTTTCTTTAACTACTAAATATTTGGAATTAAGTACGGAGTCTAAAGTTATTAGATACTTGACTAAAGGATCTTGTGCTACTGTCTTTTTAGTAGGTGATTATGTTATAAAGTATTCACCATCTAAACATGATGATAAAGAATGCCCTAATATATATTTAGTAATTAAAAACTTAGAAGAAAAATATCAATATGATGATTTTGGAACTGTTACAGGAGCGATTGAGGTACAAAAATATTTGTCTAAGCCTGTAATTGAGTTGGAAATGAGTATAGTCTTTAAATGGTGTGAAGCTTTAAATGATTTAGGATATAGATATGGAGATATCTTAGTTAATGGACCTTATGGAAGTAATATGTTTTATTTAAATGATTATCATGATGCTGATACTAATGATCCAGAGAATTTACCAGAATGGTTTAAGGAAAAACCTATTGTTTTAATTGATAGAGATATGGTTGAAAAAATTAAAGATACAAAACAAGAAAAATCTAAAAATGATATCTATAGTTTAACTTATAAACGTTCTAAAGTAGGGGCTTAATAATGAGTGAAAGTATTATATCTAATGGACAAAATTGGCAAATTGATTTAGCTAAACAAATTCAAATAGATAAGAAATTATTGAGTTACTATGAATATATTATTAGATTTTTAATAAATAATTTTGGTAAGGCTTTATTAGAAGATTTAAGTAGTTTAAATTTACTAAAAGAATTTTTAAAATATTGTCAAAAATATCTTAGTATAAGTAGTAATACTATTATTCAGGATGTAGCTTATGGTAGTTTAACAATTGCCATAAGAGTTGGTGATTATATTATTAAATGTTCTGATGGAAAATATTGTAGTGAAGTGTGTCCTAATTTATACTTAATAATTAAAAATTTAGAAGAAGTTATTAAAGTAGATAATTATGGTCATATAAGAGGTATTTTAGAAGTACAGAAATATCTTAAAAACAATTTGGCTAATGAAGAAAATGCTAAAGGACTAAGTAAAGAATGGCTTAGATCTTTAGACGAAGAAGGCTATTATTATGCAGATCATCTTTATGATGGACGTTTTGGATCTAATGCATTTTTACTAGATGATTATCATGAAGC
>CANQZL010000033.1 GCA_947628325.1 uncultured Bacilli bacterium | reverse complement strand
TTTAATGAACGACTTTTTTTATAATATAATTTTTTCTAAAAATTTAAATAAAAGAACTTTCCTATAAGATAAAAAAAAGTGAATTTCTTCACTTTTTTACTCAATTATTCAATTATTTCAGTAACAACACCTGCACCAACAGTACGTCCACCTTCACGAATAGAGAATTTAGTACCATTTTCAAGTGCAACTGGAGAAATTAATTCAACAGACATATCTACGTTATCACCAGGCATAACCATTTCAGTACCTTCAGGTAAAGTAATTACACCAGTAACGTCAGTTGTTCTAAAATAGAATTGTGGTCTGTAGTTTGCAAAGAATGGAGTATGACGTCCGCCTTCTTCTTTACTTAAAACATAAACAGAACCTTTAAATTTATGATGTGGAGTAACTGATCCTGGTTTAGCTAAAACTTGTCCACGTTCAACTTGATCTCTAGAAATACCACGTAGTAATGCACCAGCATTATCACCAGCTATAGCAGAATCAAGTGATTTTCTAAACATTTCAATACCTGTAACAACAGTTTTTTGAGTAGGTCTTAAACCAACGATTTCAACTTCATCATTAAGTTTTAATTCACCACGTTCTACACGTCCAGTAACAACTGTTCCACGTCCAGAAATAGTAAATACATCTTCAATACTCATTAGGAATGGTTTATCAGTATCACGTACTGGTAAATCAATATATGAATCAACAGCAGCCATTAAATCTTTAATAGCTTGAACATCTTTTTCATTTCCTTCAAGAGCCTTTAAAGCAGAACCTCTAATAATAGGACAATTATCTCCATCGAATTCATATTCATTTAATAATTCACGAATTTCCATTTCTACTAAATCAAGTAGTTCAGGATCATCAACTTGGTCGCATTTATTCATAAATACAACAATTTTTGGAACACCAACTTGTCTAGCAAGTAAAATATGTTCACGAGTTTGAGGCATTGGTCCATCTGCAGCAGATACAACTAGAATAGCTCCATCCATTTGTGCAGCACCAGTAATCATGTTTTTAACATAATCAGCATGTCCTGGGCAATCAACGTGAGCATAGTGACGTGTTTCAGTTTGATACTCAACGTGAGCAGTATTAATTGTAATACCTCTTTCTCTTTCTTCTGGTGCTTTATCAATATCAGCATAATCAACAAATTCACCAAAATATTTTGTAATAGCAGCTGTTAATGTTGTTTTACCATGGTCAACGTGTCCAATAGTACCAATATTAACATGTGGTTTTGAACGGTCAAATTTTTCTTTTGACATAAATATTTCCTCCTTTTATATACATAACTATTTTATCTAATGCTTGAAACTTTTTCAAGTATTATTTTTATTGAGCGCTGTTTTTCTTTATTATTTCATCAGCGATTGATTTTGGAACTTCTTCATAATGATCCATTGTCATTGTAAATGTTCCACGTCCTTGTGAATTAGAACGTAATGTTGTTGCATATCCAAACATCTCTGATAATGGAACCATTGCATCTATTTTAAGTGCATTTCCACGAGATTCTTGTCCTAATGGACGTCCACGTCTACTAGTTAAATCTCCCATTACATTACCCATATATTCTTCAGGTACAACAACTTCTACTTTCATAATTGGCTCAAGTAGAACTGGCTTACATTTCTTTAAAGCTTCTTTTAAAGCTAAACTAGCTGCAATTTTGAAAGCCATTTCTGATGAGTCTACATCATGATATGATCCATCATATAAAGTAGCTTTTATATCTACCATTGGATATCCTGCTAAAATACCTCCAGCCATAGCTTCTTGTAATCCTTTATCTGTAACTGGAATATATTCACGAGGAACAACACCTCCAACAATAGCATCAACGAATTCATAACCTTTATCTTTGTTAGGTTCAAATCTTACCCAAACATGACCATATTGTCCACGACCACCTGATTGTTTAATGTACTTACCTTCACATTCACCCATTTGTGTTAATGTTTCACGATAAGCAACTTGTGGTCGACCAATATTAGCATCAACATTAAATTCGTCTTTCATTCTTCTTACTAATACTTCAAGATGTAATTCACCCATACCACTAATTACAGTTTGTCCTGTTTCAGGATCAGTTCTATATTTAAATGTAGGATCTTCTTCAGCTAACTTTTGTAATGCTACACCAAGTTTATCTTGATCAGCTTTTGATTTTGGTTCAATAGCTTCATCAATAACTGGTTCAGGGAATTCCATTCCATTCATAATAACTGGATTCTTTTCATCACATAAAGTATCTGCAGTTGTTGTATTTTTTAAACCAACTAATGCAGCAATTTCTCCAGTCCATACTTCAGAAATTTCTTTTCTTTGGTTAGCATGCATTTGTAAAATACGTCCAACTCTTTCTTTTACATCTTTTGTACTATTTAAGATATATGATCCACTAGTTAAATGTCCAGAATAAACTCTAAAGAAAGCTAATCTTCCAACGAATGGATCAGTCATAATTTTAAATGCCATAGCTGTAAATGGTTCACTATCACTTGGATGACGTTTTACTAAGTTACCATTTTTATCAGTACATTCAATAGCTTCAACATCAGTTGGAGCAGGCATATAATCTATGATTGCATCTAAAGCAAGTTTAACTCCTGTATTTGATAAAGCACTTCCACATAATACTGGGAAGAATTCAGCAGCTAAAACTCCTTTTCTGATAGCAGATTTAATCTCTTCAACAGTTAATTCTTCGCCTTCAAGATATTTTTCCATTATAGCGTCATCAAATTCAACTGCTTTTTCAACTAACTCTAATCTCTTAGTTTCTACTAAGTCTTTTAAATTTTCTGGAATTGGTATTTCTACATAATTTTCATGCTCATCTTTACGATCAAATTGATAAGCCTTTCTAGTTATTAAATCAACAATTCCATTAAATTCAGCTTCAGAACCAATTGGCCATTGAACTGGAGCATAGTTAACACCTAATCTTTTACCAATTGTATCTAAACTGAATTCAAAATCAGCTCCTATTTTATCCATTTTGTTAACAAAAACCATTCTTGGAACTTTATATTCAGTAGCTTGACGCCATACTGTTTCAGATTGTGGTTCAACACCAGCATTACCATCTAATAAACATATAGCACCATCTAAAACTCTTAATGATCTTTGAACTTCAACAGTAAAATCTACGTGACCTGGAGTATCAATAATATTTAAACGATATCCTTTCCAATGAGCTGTAGTAGCTGCACTAGTAATAGTGATACCACGTTCTTTTTCTTGCTCCATCCAGTCCATTTGTGATTCACCATCATGTGTCTCACCTATTTTATGAGTAATACCAGTATGGAATAAAACTCTTTCTGTAAAAGTAGTTTTACCTGCATCTATATGTGCCATTATACCAATATTACGAATTTTATCTATTGTAACATCTCTTGCCATATTATCTTGCTCCTACCATCTGAAATGTGCAAATGCTTTATTAGCTTCAGCCATCTTGTGAGTATCTTCACGTTTTTTAACAGCTCCACCAACTCCATTTGCGGCATCCATAATTTCATTTGCTAAATTAATAGCCATTCCTTTTCCGTTTCTACTCTTAGCATAATTAACTATCCAACGTAATGCTAATGCTTGACTTCTATCGTCATTAACTTCAATAGGAACTTGAACATTTGAACCCCCAACTCTTCTAGATTTAACTTCTAAAAGAGGTTTAACATTTTCTAAAGCTTTTTGATATACTTCCATTGGTTCTTCACCAGTTTTTTCTTTGATTATATCAAATGCTTCATATAATATTCTTTCAGCAGTACCTTTTTTACCATCATTCATAATTTGATTAATTAATTTTGTAACTACTTTAGAATTATATATAGGATCTGGTAATACATCTCTTTTTACTGCACGTCTTTTACGCATATTATTCTCTCCTTCCTTTTTATTTATTTACGAAGACCTACTTAGGTCTTTTTGTACCATATTTACTACGACCTTGTTTTCTGTTATTAACACCTTGAGTATCTAATGTACCACGAATAATGTGATAACGAACACCGATTAAGTCTTTAACACGTCCACCACGTACTAAAACAACGCTATGTTCTTGTAAGTTATGTCCTTCACCTGGAATATAAGTATCTACTTCTCTTCCGTTTGATAATCTAACACGAGCAAACTTTCTTAAAGCTGAGTTAGGTTTCTTTGGTGTACGAGTACCAACTTTAGTACATACTCCTCTTTTTTGTGGACTATTTTGAACTGTTGCTTTTCTTTCCATACTGTTAAATCCAACATTTAAAACAGGGCTTTTACTCTTCTTAGTCTTATCTTTTCTGTTTTTTCTTACTAATTGGTTAATAGTTGTCATATATGTCCTCCTCTCATATACACACTTCCTGGTGTATCAAACCATTCATTAAATCAGGTTCTACCTAAGCAGAACCTCAATTTAAAAACGCACTAATAATATATCATTTTATATTATATTAGTCAACAATTATTTACTATTTTTTTAATTTTTATAATCAGAATATCCTTTTGTTGTATATTTTTTACAATTTATATAAGCATCAACTACATAATCTTCTTTTTCATCATCATAATATATTCTTCCAAATCCTTGACAAGACTTATCTTTTATTGAATCTTCATATAAAAAGCCATAATCTTTTAATGCTTCTATAGATACATTTAATCTACTATCTTTAGTAGGATATATCTCATTACTTTTTACATAGTCTAATGTAGCACTTTTAACATCATTCTCTAAATTAGAATAGTCTTCTAAAAATTTATTATTACTATTACTTGCTAATATCAAGATAAAAATTAAAAGAACTACAACAACCCAAACATAAGTAATATATCTAGTTTTTTCAGGCAACTTCATAAATTTATTTTTTAAAGATTTAAAAAATTCAACAATTTTTTTCCAAATATTAACAAACATTTTTTTTACTTTTTTTAATGTAAATTTACTTTTCTTTCTTCTAGTTTCTTCCATCTTCTAATATCCTTCCGTAACATATTCTCCACAATTTATATATGAATCTGCAAATATTCTTTCATTACTTTGATATATATTTGTATATCCATCACATTGTGTACTGCCATTTTTATCATACATTTTATCTAACATATTTAATTCTTCTAATTTTGTACTATCAATAGTTATAACATTATCAGTTAAATCATAACTATATGAATTTAAATAATTAATAGCAGCACTTTTTAATTTATTTTCTAATCCTTTATAGTAATTTTCATCTATTACATTATCATCATTTTTATTATTAGAATTATTATTTTCTTTATTCTCAGTTTTTTCCACTTTAGAACTATTCTTATTATTTTCAATATTTTTATACAAAGTATTTATTGAAAAGGAAACATATAATAGTAACAACAATAACAAACTAGTATAGATAATCATTTCTCTAATACCAAAACCACTTTTACCAGATTTCACATTATCCCTCCAGTCCAATACATTATAATTATAATACACTATTATATTTTATGGCAAATAAAAAAGGTAATTTAATACCTTTATTTACTATTAAGCAAGTTCTACTGTTGCGCCAGCTTCTTCTAATTGTGCTTTAATTTCTTCAGCTTCTTTAGCAGGAATATTTTCTTTAACATTTCCACCATTATCAGCTAATGCTTTAGCTTCTACAAGTCCTAAACCAGTAATTTCTTTTAATAATTTAATTACTTGCATCTTAGTAGCTCCAGCTTCTTTTAATACTACTGTTTTAGCAGCATTATCTTCTGCTGGTGCTGCACCATCTGCTACAGGAGCAGCAACTGCTACTGCACTTGGATCTACACCAAATTCTTCTTTCATTGCATCAACTAATTCTTTAAGTTCAAGAATTGTCATTTCTTTTAAAGCACTTATAAATTCATCTTTTGTTAATTTTGCCATTTTTTCATTTCCTTTCTTTTTCTTTATTCAAAATTATTTCTCTCGTTGTTCTGCATACATCTTAATTCCAACTGCTAAGTCTCTAACATATTGAATCATACCACCAGCTAACATAGTTAGTAATCCTTCTCTTGATGGTATTGATGCATACTCTTTAATAACATCTAAATCTGCAGGAGCTCCACTAATAATACCTACTGTTATATTAGCATTTTCATGATCCTTAACAAATTTAGAAATAACTTTAATTGGTTCAAGTAAATCTTTACCAAATAAAATTGCGTTTGGTCCCTCTAAGAAACCATCTAAGTTAATGTTTAAATCATCTAATGCTCTTTTAAATAGTGTATTTTTATAAATCTTTACTTCACTTTCAGATTTTCTCAATTCTCTTCTTAATTCACTAAGTTCAGAAACTGTCAAACCTTGGTAAGTAAAAACAATAACAGATTCACTATTTTGAATATTATTCTTGATTTCATCAACTATAGCTTTTTTGTTTTCTAAAATCTTTGCGCTTGCCATTATTTCCCTCCTTTAAGGATATATAAAAAGCTTTCCTCCATTGGAAAGCTTAAAATCACATTAAAATTAATGTTAAATTTAAATCTTTCCTCGGCAAGATTTATTTTATACTTGCTGTCTTTGGAGATTGCTTTTTCTAACAATTCATATTATATTCTAATACAAACTAAATGTCAAAAGAATTTTGATCAATTTTAATTCCAGGACCCATTGTACTAGAAATAGAAATATTTTTAATATATTTACCTTTAACTACTGTAGGTTTAGCTTTAACAATAGTACTAACTACATAATCAAGGTTTTCTAATAATTTCTTTTCATCAAATGATACTTTACCAATTACAGTATGAACATTACCATAAGAATCAGTCTTATATTCAATCATACCTTTTTTGATATCATTAACTGCTTTTGCTGTATCCATTGTTACAGTACCAGTTTTAGGATTTGGCATTAAACCTTTAGGTCCTAAAACACGACCAATTTTACCAAGTTGAGCCATCATATCTGGTGCAGCTACAATAACATCATAATCAAACCAGTTTTCATTTTGGATTTTATCAATCATATCAGTATCACCAACAAAATCAGCACCAGCATTCTTAGCAGCTTCAGCTGCTTCACCTTTAGCAATAACTAAAACTCTTTTAGTTTTACCAGTACCATTAGGTAATACCATAGATCCTCTTAATTGTTGATCTGGTTTTTTAGTATCAAGATTCAAATTTAAAGCAACTTCTACAGTAGAATCAAAACTAGTAATAGAAGTTTCTTTAACTAATTTAACTGCTTCTTCTTTAGTATAAAGATTATTCTTTTCTACTTTTTTAGAAGCTTCCACATACTTCTTTCCTGATTTTCTCATTTTTCTTACCTCCTAATTGTGGTTTATTAGCGGACTCTTTAAAAATTATATTAAGGTTGAAATTATTCTGCTTTTTTTTCTTCAGTTGTTTCTTCAGCTGCACCGATAACTTCAACTTCATGAGCTTCATTAGCTTCTTCTTCCATCTTAGCTAATTCTGCTTCTCTTTTAGCTTCTTTTTTTGCTTCTTCTTCAGCTTCTTTTTGTTGTTCAGCTAATTCTTTATCGTTTAATCCTTTAATTGCTACACCCATGTTTCTTGCAGTTCCTTCAATAATCTTCATTGCAGAATCTACATCATAAGCATTTAAATCTGGAAGTTTAGTTTCAGCAATTTGTCTTAAATCATCTATAGAAATTGTTGCAACAACTTCATTTGCACCTTTAGTACTACCCTTTTGTATTTTAGCTGCTTTCTTTATTAAGAATCCAGCTGGAGCAGTCTTAAGTACAAAATCAAAAGTTCTATCTTCATAAAGACTAATTTCTACTGGAATTATATCTCCCATTTTATCTTTAGTAGCATCATTAAATTTTGTACAAAACTCTTGTAAATTAATACCTGCAGGTCCTAAAACTGTACCAACTGGTGGAGCTGGTGTTGCTTTTCCAGCAGGAATTTGTAATTTAATTTTCTTTACGGCTTCTTTTGCCACGAAAAACACCTCCTAAAAAATTTTTTTCGCGAAAGTGGTCAAAGGCAATCCGCTTATTCCCTCCCACTTAAGCTAATTGTGCTAAATACACAATTGCAACTAAGATATTAACACACAACCCAAATAATTGCAAGTAATATCTTTATTTAATAATATTATTTTACTTTATTTATTTTACATACAATTAAAAAGACTATCATTTCTGATAATCTTACTTTAGATAAAATTAATTATCATCATAATGAAAATTATAAGAACTAACTTCTTTTTTATAATTTCCAAAACTATTCATTAATTTTATTCATTATCGTTCTAACTCATTCAAATAGATATAATACTTACTTAGGAAATTAATTTTAATCTTCAAATTGATAGGGATCTGTTGAAACTCCACTTCCTGAAGCTATTTTTACACTAGATTTTAAATATATTACAGGTCTTGATATAGTTGATGAAATATTACTATACATTGTATCTATACCTCCAAAATTATTTATCATAAATATATCTTGGCTTTCATAATCTTTTCTAGTAACTGCATTTATTATTAATTCATAAGTATTCTTGCTTGCATATAACCAATCTGTTCTATAACAATCTTCGTTAATGCTATAATCAAATAATGTATTATTTATACAAGCACTTCTAGTAGTAGAAGATGTCCCACTTGTAGCAAAACCATAGTCACTAGCATACATTAATCCTATTTTGGCTATTGTTTTAACTGGAGCTCCATTATCAGTAGATATACCTCTTTCATCATTATAAAAATTTTCTGCATTTGGAGTAGCTTTAATTGTTTCTTTTTTAGTATTATCGTAATAATTACTTATACTTTTTCCCAAATACCATACAGAATTATCTATCATACTCTGACTTTCACTAGATAATTCATTAAAAAACGTTTCATTTAAATATGAATTTAATGGTGATTTTGTCCAATCTTTTGCTCTATTTTCATCCCACATTTCACCTTCAATAGTCGGTTTTGCTGTTTTAATTAGTTTAACTCTTTGTTCTTTTTTACCAGTTCCATCGTCAACAGTAAAAACCCCAATAATTCTCCATTCTTCGTTATTAAATTTAACGTAATTATTTGGATAACTACCAATATAACGATAATCTGTTAAAGCATCTGTTTGCTCTGTTTTTTCATGCTTAAATGTCCACATTTCTTTACGTTGATTTTCCTTTGCACTTTGATAGTCTAAGTCTTCTTTATTAGCTTTATCTATTAAATATGATGCTGCTGTTATATTATCGTTAGTTTCTTTAGAATTAGAGGATGAATTATTTGTTTCATTAGTTTTACTAGATAAATCATTATTAGTAGATTCTTCTTTTTTACCACAAGCAGTTAAACTTAAAATAAACATAGCACATAATAAAATAATTAATATTTTCTTCATATTTTTTCTCTCCTTCTACTTTTTAGTTAATTTTATATGGTAAATTCAGCTACTTTAGTACCATCTTTTTTTATTATTAGATAATTATCACCTTTTTTGAAAACATAAGCATCGTCATAAATATAATATGTAACATATTTTGTTTCCATATATTCCTTACCATTTTTGTCAATCAAAACAATATATGTTATATCATCCTTTTTTATTTCAGCAAAAATCATATCTGGATTATCGTCATCAAAGTAAAAGTTACTATACTTACCAGGTTCAATAACGTATTCTCCATTTGTATCAATTAAACCTGTTCCTGTTTCATTTCCTACAACTGCATAACCAAAGTTGTTAAATTCTCCCTTTTTATCAAAATTTTTATCTTCAAATATAGGTTTGTGATCCTTGTAATATATTGATTCATCATAACCCTGATATAAGGTTATTTCTGGTTCTTGTTCTTCTGGTGCTTCTACTTCATTCCCTTTTGTATCAATATATATTGTTTCACCATATCTTGGCATTACTCTTGCAATTCCATTTTTAAATGAACTACAATCATAGAATGTTTTACCAAATAGCTCGTTCCCATCTTTATCAATATAAACATAATTTGATATTCCACCTGTTGAAACACAAGCTATCCCTTCACTAAAATTATCAACATACCATTTTTCATAAGTATATCCAGATGGATACTCATATTTAGCTTCAATAACAAACTCATTTTTATTATTAATATATCCCAATTTGCCGTCTTTAGCGACTGCTGCTAAACCTTCATAAAAACCATAAGCAGAGTCATATTGAGGTTCTATTACTACTTCTCCTTTTGTATTAACATAACCCCATTTTGCATCTTCATATAAAGAGCCTGTATATATTGGGTATAAAGTACTATTATCAGACTCTGAATTTTCAGAAGAGCTTTTTTCTTTTTGGTTTCCACAGCCAGTCATTCCTATTAATAGAATTCCTATAAATAAAATGTATAATAATTTCTTTTTCATACTTTTCTCACTCTCTATTTTTTAACCTTGATACGTTGCAGAATCTCTTGTATCAGTAAATTTATTATTACCATTAATATTAAAATATTTATCGCTTTGACCATTTATATGAAATATTATGTGGTAACCTGAAACATATGATCCGAATTCCATACCAGAATATTTTTTTATTTCAAAAGTACAATCAGAATCAATTTTATAATCAGTATCTTTAAAATGACAAGTGTTATCAGTATTTATTGTAATATCAACAAAAGTGTTAGTATAACGACCATATTTCAAAGTATACTTTCCTGCTTGTATACCATTTTTCTTTTTTCCCTCTTCTTCTTTTTGCTTTTGTTCTTCTTCAGCTTTTTTTATTTCCTCTAATTTTTCTTCAACATACTTCTTATTATCTTCAGTAATAGTATTGATTTTTTCTTCTTCTGTTAAATTTTGAATTGTTTTTAGCAAATCTTTTTCAGTAATTTTATTATCAATAGTTTTTTCTACCAAGTTAAGCTCAATTTCAATATATTTGTTTTTAAATTCTTCATAACTAATATTTTCAATATTATCATCTTCAAAATATATAGATATTGCTGAACTAGATGTTGGTTCTTCATCTTCCTTTATATAATATAATCCATATTTATATTTTTCTTCTTTTATATCGTATAACAATTTTAATTCTACTTCATTACCACATATAGCACCTGGCTGCACCTTATTGTCTTCATCCAAATTAAAATATATTAAATTGTGAGGACAAGAATCTCCTTCATCATCTTTTGCTTTATTATTTAGCTTTGCTATCATAATCGGATAATTATATTCATCAGTATCTATAAAAGAAATATCATAGTTCTGATAATTTTGCCAATATAAATATGATGCCTCATCTTTATCAATAATTGCTTTTTTCAAATATTCCTCGTAAGTTTTAGCCCATTCATTTTTAAGTTCTACTTTTCCACATCCAGCTAAACTAATCATAATAATTGCACCTAATAATACACTTAATATTTTTCTCATACTTCTCTCTCCTCTTTTATTTAAAAATATTATACCCCCCCCCCGTGGCTTCCAGTCAATAATAATTAAATACA
>CANQZL010000032.1 GCA_947628325.1 uncultured Bacilli bacterium | reverse complement strand
CATTCATCATATAAATTATATATTTTATATTCATTTTTATTTAATTTGCCTTTAATATTTATTAATTCTTTTTGTGTGATAAAATTAGTAAAGCCCCTATTATTTAAAGAATCAATTATTTTTTCAATATTATAAGTATTAACTTTCATTATTTTTCCTAATTATCTTTATTATCAAGTTATTTAAAAGCGAACTCATAGCAGCAATTAAATAACCAAAAAAACTATATCCAAATAATATATAGTAAGTTATTTCACGATTCTTTGTTGATACATAATATATTATAGGCAAAATAACAATAATTAAAGTAATTAATATTGTACTAATATCTCTAGTTTCTATTTTTCCATTATTTTTATTTTTATCATAAAAGGTATTAATATAAAGATATAAATTAATAGCTGAAAATAATAGTATTTCTACTAACCATATTTGATTAGCATCTCTATAATAAACAGCAAAATATACAAAAATAGCATATAAAATTATTGTTTCAAAATGAAATATCTTAAATATATTTTTCTTAATCCAAGAAAAAGTTAACTTATTATTTTTTAAATCTTTAATAGCATTTTTTGATATTTGAGCAAAATATAAAAACCAAGGTATAAAAGTTAAATAAGTAAAAAAAACATTCATTAAAAACACCTCATTTTAATTATACACTAAATAAAATATATTTTAAACCTATTTTTACCCATTATTTAACAACAATTCGTCCATTATATTTTGTCCTATAATCATTTATTAAATCATCTATTAAAGTAAAATCATAATGGCTATCATTTAATATTTTTATTTCTATATTAGAAATATGATACGTATCAATAATTCGATATATTTTATTTCTTAATCTTTTTATTAATGTAAAATCTACTCTATCATCTATATTTACATATAATGTATCATTTATATAAACCATTTCCATTTTATCACCATAAAGAATATAACAAAAATTTATATTTTATACTATTACTTCGACAAAATATGTAAAAAATAGTAGGTTTTTCATAAATATAAGTTTTTTTTTGTTATAATTTTGATAGGTGATTTATTATGTTATCTTTATCAATTATAGTTAGTAAATTTATTACATTTTTATGTAAAATATTCAAAAAAAATGGAACTGTCTATCCCGGATACTTTGTATACGATATCCTAAGACAACCTCATATATTAGAAAAAGTAAAATATCCAAAATATGTCATTGCTGTAACAGGTTCATCAGGAAAAGGTTCAACTACTGAATTAATAAATCATATTTTAACAGATGCTGGATATGATGTTTGTTACAATAAAAATGGCAGTAATGGTATATTAGCAGCAATGACCTTAGTATTAAATAATTGTAATATTAAAGGTGAATTTATGCACGATGTATTATTATTAGAATGTGATGAACGCCATTTAAAATTAGTTTTTGGTAAAAATAAAATTACTCATTTATTAATAACTAATATTACTCGTGATCAACCTCCCCGTAATGGAGATCCTGATGTTGTCTTTCAAGATATCTTAAAAGCAATAGACAAAGATACTAAGTTAATTATTAATGCTGATGACCCTTTAGTAAATAGATTAAGTTATCAATATGATAACGAAAAAATAAGATATGGAGTTGCTAAAACGGAAGATAGTTATTTAAAAAGTAATTTAGAAATAGCTGATTTTGCTTATTGTCCTAAATGTCATACTAAATTAACATATAAATATTATCATTATGGTCATATTGGCAATTACGAATGTAAAAAATGTGGGTACAAAAGAGGAAATGTTGACTATGAAGCTACTGATATTGATTTTAAAAAGAATAGTATTAAAATAAATAACCATAACATATATTTAAACAAAGACGTTTTATATGCCGTTTATTATACTACAGCTGCCTATTCAGTTTGCAAAAGCATTGGCATTGATGATAAAGTTATTGAAGATGCTATTAATAAAGATAAAATTGCTTCTAAAAGAGGTAAAGTATTAAACCTAGATGGTCGAAATATAACAATGCTTGAATCAAAAAATGAAAACAATCTAAGTTATTATCAATCTATCAGATACATTAAAAATCAAAAAGGCAAAAAAACAATAATCTTAGGATTTGATAATGTTTCAAGAAGATATAAATTCAATGATTTATCTTGGCTTTGGGATGTTGAATTTGAACTATTAAATGATAAAAATATAGATAAAATATTTTGTATAGGTCGATTTAGATATGATGTTATAACAAGACTATCATTTGCTAATATCCCTTTAGAAAAAATTATCTTAGTTGATGATTTAAGTAAATTAATAAAAATGGTTAAAGAAAAAAGTATTGGTGATATATATACAATGGTCTGCTTTGATATGACAGCTAATATTCTTAAATTAATAGAGGATGATGAAAATGAAAACATTTAAAATTGCCCATCTATATTACGATTTAATGAACTTATATGGAGAAAATGGCAATATCAGATATTTAAAACAAGCTTTAGAAGAACAAGATATGAAAGTTGAAATACATTTTTTAACTATTAATGATCAAATTGATTTTAATAAATATGATTTCTTTTATATGGGAATGGGAAGTAGTGATAACCAAAATATAGTATTAAATGATATTTTAAAGTATAAAAAAGAAATAAAAGAAGCTATTAATAATGATAAATATTTCTTAATAACTGGAAACTCCTTAGACTTATTTGGTAAATCAATTACTAAAAATAATCAAGAATATAAAGCCCTAAATACTTTTAATTATTTTGTAATTGAAGAAGAATTTAGAATTGTTGGTCCTCAATATTATAATTGTAAACTATTAAATAATCACAATATTATTGGTTTTACAAATCGTAATAGTCTTTTAAAAGACGGATATAATCCTTTGTTTAATGTTATCGAAGGTACAGGTTGTACTATTGATAAAGAAGATACTAATGAAGGATTTAAGGAGAAAAACTTTTATGGTACTTATTTATTAGGCCCTCTTCTAGTTAGAAATCCTTTCTTTACAGATTATTTAGTAAAAAATATTTGTAAACAAAACAATATTAAGTATAAAGAACCAAATCAAAATAATTTTGCTTATAAAGCATATTACGAGTATATTAAAAACTTTTATCAAGATAAATAAGAAGCGAATTTTAATCGCTTCTTTTCTTTTCCATTCTTTCTAATTTAGAATATATACATCCACAATAATCTTGACGATATAGACCATATTCTTTAGACATTTCAATACTATGCTTATATCCTTCTTTTTTCTTAAAATCAGAATATAAATATGGTATATCATATTTTTCACTAAGAAGTTGTCCTATTTCATTAATTTTATTACTATTTTTTAAAGGACTAACGGTTAATGTAGTTGCAAAATAATCAAAATTATTATCTTTAGCCATTTCCGCAGTTTTAGCCATTCTTAAATAATAGCATTTAAAACAACGTTCTCCACCCTCTTTTATTTTTTCCAATCCTTTAATAGTCTCATGATACAAATCATTATCATAGGAAACATCTAAAATATCTAATTTATTTTTAGCTTTATAAGACTTTAAAAAACGTTTTTCTTCTTCTTTTCTTTTCTCATATTCTTCATATGGTTCTATATTTGGATTATAGTATAAAACTGTAATATTAAAGAAAGGACTTAAAGTATCTATTACATGACTTGAACATGGAGCACAACAACTATGTAATAATAAATTAGGTATATATCCCTTATCACAATTATTTGCTATAATCTGTTCCATAATTTTATTATAATTCATAACCTTCCCCCCCTACTTTATTAATCATTTTCTTTATCTTCATTCTCTTCTTTTTCTTGCTCTTCTTGTTGCTTTTTCGCTTCCTCTTCTTCTTTAGCTATAGTTTCATAACTTTTAAAATATATATTATCCTCTGTAATGGTATCTAAATACAAGGCACCTTTAGTAGTATCCATTCCTAATGATGCAAATATTTTATTATACTCATTTAACTTTTTAATATTTACAATATCAATAATAACAGTATTATCGTCATTCATTAATAAAGTAAATCTTCCATCATCAATTATTACCCCATTACTTGATTTATAAGGAGTATATTCAATCTCGCCTATCATTCTTATGATATTATAATCAATTTTGTTAAAACCATTAATTAATTTTGTTAAAACAGTATCAGGAGTAAAATTAATTAAAGTAGGATAACCATAATAATCAATACTATCATCTAAGGATTTTCCAGATGAAGTAATATATTTATTATTATATTTATAAAAAAACAATATATTTTCTTCTTTTACTTCAATTGTCAATTTACCAAATAAATTTCTTCTTATTTTAACATCTTCTATAAGAGGAATTTCTTTTAGTTTTTCTTTTGATTTTTTAATACTAAGTTTATAAATACTGGGATAATTTTCAATTTCTAATTTTTCTATTATTGCGATATCTTTAACAACATTATTTCCCTTAATATAAATATTTTTAATAGCTAAAGTATTACGATATAATATTAATGCTCCTAAAAGGCAGACAACAACAAAAAACTTTAAAAATGATTTCATTTTAAGCTTAATTTTTTTTCTACGAATTTTCTGCTGCCTCTTTTTCTCCATTTTATTACTCCCAATCTATAAATTCTTGTTCAACTATTAAATCTACTCCTGTTTTATTTAAAACAACATCATGAACATAATTTATTAAATCATGAACATCTTTACCGGTTGCATTATTTTTATTTATTATGAAATTTGCATGTTTTTCTGAAACTTCAGCTCCACCAATAGCATATCCTTTTAAATTACATGATTCTATTAATCTTCCAGCAAAATCTCCATCAGGATTTCTAAATACTGAACCTGCTGAAGGATATTCTAATGGTTGAGACGCCAATCTCCTTTGACGACGATCTTCAATTATATCCAGTGAATTTTGCTTATCTCCTCTTTTCAGAAACAATTTAGCAGCTAAAACAATATAATTTTTATGTTCTTTGAACATCGTATGACGATAAGAATATTCAATATCTTCATGTTCAAGAACTTTTATATCATAATTTTCATCTAAAATTGTTACAGATAATATATAATCCATAATACAAGAGTTATAAGCTCCAGCATTACCATATATTGCTCCCCCTATTGTTCCTGGTATACCAGCAGCAAATTCTAATCCCATTAAATTATTATTTACTGTTTCCGTAACTAAATATGGTAAAACAACACCAGCTTCAGCATAAACCATTTGTAAATCAGGATGTACTTTTAAACCATTCATTTTATTTAATCTAATAACAGCTCCGTCATATTCTTTATCATTTAAAACAACATTAGAACCATTACCCAAAATTAAATATTTTATATTTTCACTTTTAAGTATCTTTAAAATACTAATTAAATCTTGAACAGAATTAGGTGAAATCAAATATTTACATGTTCCACCTATATGATATGTATTTAAAGGTTTTAATTCCTCATGTTCATAAACATCGCCATATTTTCTTAACTCTGTAATCATTTTATCAAATCCTTTAATTTATTATATATTACATCTCCACTATTATTCATACTCATTTTATGTAAATTTTCTTTCATTAATTGATATTTAGTAGTATCTTTGAGCACTTCATTAATTTTACTTATTAAAATATCTGCTGTCAAATCTTTTTCTAATATTAACTCTCCTCCACCATTATTTTTAATTTCTAAAGCATTATAATATTGATGATTATTAGCAACATAAGGTGATGGAATAAATATAGCAGGTAAATTAAGGGATAGAATTTCACTCATAGTAGAAGCTCCTGCTCTTGTAACAATTAAATCAGTAATTTTAAGCAAAGAAGGTAGATTATCTAAGTAAGGTACAACTTTAACATTATCTGCAAAGCTTTGACCTTTTATAAATTCATCATATAAAGCATTACCTGTAATATAGAAAACTTCATAATTTTCAGTAGCTGCTTTTTTTAAAAATTCTTTCATTTTTTCATTAATAGTAGCAGATCCTTGACTACCAGCTACAACTACTACTAACTTTTTATTTTTATCTAGTCCTAAAACACTCTTATCCATTGCTTTCATCGATAGAGCATTTTCTCCACATGGATTCCCAGAATAAAAAACTTCTCCCCTAGCTTTAGTAAATTTTTGTTCCGTTTCTTTAAATGAAACCCCAATTAAATCAGCCTTATTTTGCAAAGCTAAATTTGTTTTACCAGGTACACTATTCTGCTCATGAATAAATGTTTTTATCCCCAATTTATTGGCTGCCCATATAACAGGATATGTAACATAGCCACCTATTCCCAAAACAATATCTGGTTTAAATTCTTTCATAATATTAAGACATTTTTTCTTAGCCTTCTCAATTAAAAAAATATTCTTTATATCTTGTAATATAGCACTTTTAGAAAAACCAAATATTTCAATTTCTTCATATTTAATTCCTCTTTTGGGTATCAAATCTTTTTCCATACGATTATGAGTCCCAATATATAATACATCTAAATCTTTTTCTTTTTCTTTAAATTTATTTATAATTGCCAAAGCAGGATATATATGACCACCTGTTCCACCTGCACTAACGATAATTTTCATGGAAATCACCTACTATAATTATACTATAATATTTATTTTTTTTGACTAATAAGAAAATGTTTATGTCAAATAATTGTATTAATTACTTTTCAAACAGATTACTTAAGTAAAACATTATAGATCTTACCATATTTAAAAATTTACTCTATTTCAAAGTAATAAAAGGCAATATATACAATATAGTTATTTTTTCTTCAATCTTTTTAAGATAAATTTGCCTTTTTCTCTATTTAATGTTAGTATACAACCCAATTAAAGGGGGAATTATTATGTTAGATAACATAAATTTCAATACCTTATCTAATACAGTTATCTATACTCTAGATACCTTATTAGCTTCTAAAAAATATCCAGAATCTTTACTAAATTATCTTTATTTAATAACTTTAGGAATGATTCTAAATTATGGTGATGAATTTATTGAAGATATTTATAATACTATCGTATTTACTAATTTTACTTTTGAAAATGAAAATAAATATCAAGTAAAAGAAAAAAATAACTTATATTATAAAGATCCACTTAATAATAATTATTTAAAAAAATGGTTTGATTTATCAACTAACTTACCAACTATCAAAATTAATAATAATCTATTATTTAAAATCATAGGTGGTTCTAATATTAAAACATTGGAGTATTTAACATCTGAATTAAATTATATATTATTTAATAAACATAAAAAATATTCATTAAAGAATATATTTAAAATTAAATTTGATTATTTTAAAAATGGTATTATAGAAAATAAAAATAAAAAATATAATGAAACTATTGATAAAATATTTAGTACTCTTCAAGCTGAAGATATTATAAAAACAATAATTAAATTGAAAAATTATAATATTAAAAATAAAAAACTTAAAAATGCTTTAAATATGTTTCCTAATATTGATATAAACAATTATCGAATTGAAGGTTTAGATTTATTAGTAAACTTATTTAGACCATTATATGATATAAAGGAAATAAAACAATTAATAAATAAAAATATTTTATTAGAAAATAATATAATTGCAAAAGAATTTGATAAAATATTAGGTAAAAATACTTATAAAAATATATGTAATAAATTAAATTATTTAAATCAATTATATGAAAAAAATAAAGAAGGACTATATAATAATTATTTCAACTTCTCATTAGAATATGTTTTTATAAGAAATGAATTTATAAATAAATATTTAAATAAAAAATATTTATTAAAGCAAATATAAAAAGCACTTACGTGCTTTTATTTTTGTTCATTTATATAGATTATTGCTTTATCTGAAATTTCATAAAAGTCATCAGGTAAAGGTTCAAAATGATTTTTCTCTATTTCATTATTTAAGTATTTTTTTAAAATTCTTTCTAACTCTTTTTTCTCTATTGGTTTTGATAAGTAATCATCAAAACCTTCTTCTAAATATTTTTCTTTCATTCCTTCAATTGCATTAGCAGTTAACGCTACAACTTTTGTTTTAAATTTCAAATTTTCTTTTAAAATGTGTAACGTTTCTGTTCCACTTAATTTTGGCATCATATCATCCATCAAAATTAAATCATAAGTATTTCCATTATTTATTTTTTCCAAACAAATTTTACCAGAAGTAGCTTGATCAGATATAATACCATATTTTTCTAATAACCTATTTGTAACTTTAATATTTAAATCATTATCATCAACAATTAATACTTTTTTACCATACAATTCTAGCTTTTCATTTTCTTTATTTTCAGTAATAACTCTATCATCTACTCTATTTATTATCCTTTGTTTTAAATAAACTGTAAATTTAGAACCACTTCCATAAACAGATTGAACAATGATTTTTCCACCCATCATTTCAACTAAACTTTTCGTAATAGCTAATCCTAAACCTGCTCCTTCAATAGTAGTATTTCGATCTTCACTTAATCTTTCAAATTTAGTAAACAATTTATCTATTTTTTCAGGCTTTATACCACGCCCCGTATCTTCAACAGATATTATTAAAGAAGATTCATTATTTTTATTAATACAACTTACTATAAATTTAATTTCTCCAGCATCAGTATATTTAACAGCATTCGTTAATAAATTACTTATTATTTCTTTTATCTTATTTTTATCTCCATATAAAATATCAGGAATATCTATGGCAATATTAGATATTAGTTCTATAGGTTTTTCTCCTATACGTGGTCTAATAAGTTTTATTAAATTTTGACATTCTTCTTTTAAATTATACTCCGTATTAACTATATCCATTTTATTAGCTTCTATTTTAGATATATCTAATATTCCATTTACTATTTCCAATAAATTTTGCGAAGCTTGGATAATATCTTTAGCATCATTTTTAGCTGCATCTATATTATCTTCATCCATAATAGCTTCAGAAAAACCAACTATTGCATTAAGTGGTGTTCTAATTTCATGAGACATATTCGATAAAAATTCAGTTTTAGCAGCATTAGCCCTTTCAGCATGATCTTTAGCCAAGGAAATTTGTTCTAACATTTTGATGTCTGGATTTTCGATAGTGAAATACATAATTAAACAAACAAAACTTAAAATAATTGATATAAAGTTTATTTCAGGAATTACTACTCTAGCTATAGCTGCTAGTATTAATAAAATAATTAAAATATAAATAGGAATATACTTTTTATTATTTTTCTTATTTTGTTCCTGAGTAGAAAAGAATATTCTTACAAGTATCAAAAAAATATATATAAGGGCACCTATTAATCCAATCATCGTTGCAGAGCCATTTGAATCCATTATACCATTTTCATTAATAATATTAACATCAAGTATTACTGCCAATATATAAAAGATAGAATTAACAATTAGTATAAAATTTTTCCCTTTATCATTATTCTTGTTGTGATTTGAAGTTATTTTATATACATAATAAAACAGCAAACTACACCAAGTAATAATTATAATTATATCTACTTTGTTGAGTATTTTTAAAATTAAAGTATTATTTATCGTAATAGCAATTAAAACTATCATAGAAGTAAAAAATGATTCTAATAAATTTAGTATTAACATCTTTTTGTATACTGAAGTTTCAAAATTATCAATTTTTCCTTTTAAGAAAAATACTAGATTAGTTAAAACAGCAAGGGCGAACGCAACCCCAGTTAAATAACCATTACCCATATTATATACCTCTATTCTAATATAATTATACATCATAATTAAAATAATGTCATTCAATAAAAAAAGATAAAAGTGCATGTTTTTAAAAAAGCAACTTTTATCTATAATAATTATATTTTATCTTGAGGATATCCTGAATTTCTTTTATTTAATAAAAAAGCATTATTTTTAGATGGTACTAATTTTTTTATAGGAGCATAAACATCTTCTTGATTTACAACACTTTTTGGTTTATATATTAAACCATCTATATACTCTTCGTTAAAATATGGCCATTCTTTAAATCTTTCAGCCTTATATTTATCCCATTCATCTCCAACTAAATCTTTTCGTGAAAGAGGTGGCAAACTTTCCCATATCTCCCATTTCAACGTTGCTAATACATCTCTAAGTTCTGTTATAGCCTTGCTTTTTTCTTCGTTACCATTACCAAATTTCGCCATGTCAAAGTTTTCTCCAACATTAACAACAAATTTTTTCCCATATTGATCAGCAGCTATTGGTATTATTATCGCATTACTTGATTTTGCTATATCAACAATACCCCAATAGCAAGGTAGCATTGGTAAATTTGGCGTAATATTCCAAGTACCTTCTATAAAATACATTAAATTCCCTCCAGAATTTAAATGATTAATCATTTTTTGTGTAACTAGTTTTCTATCTGCTTTATCCTTTTCGTTAAAAAAAAGTACTCCATTTAAAAGTAAAAAAGGAACATCTATAATACCTTGAATATGCTCATAATCTCCAGATAATAAATAATAATGATCTTTTACTACTTCACTAACTACTTCTATATCAAACTTACCAACATGTGATATAACAAAAATAATTGGTCTATCAGTTTTTTCTCTTTTATCATTTAAAACTTCATATGAAAAGTTACCTAAACGATTTTTAATCTTATAAATTAGTAATATAAGCCAATGGATTCTTTTTCTTTGTTCAAGAGTTAATCTATTCCAAATACTATTTTCATCTTTTTCTCGTAATTTATAATACAACTTTAAAAATTCTTCTGTTTTTTCATTTAATTCTTTTTCTGTTAAACTTTTATCAAACAGCTTTTTTTGTTCTTCTGCTAATATATTCATCCCAAACCTCCTAAAGCAAGTCATTTTGATTATAACATCAAACTTTTAGATTAACAAGACAATAAAAAACTAGATATCTCTAGTTCCCTTTCTTATTAATGGTTTTTAAAACTACTTCTTTAATTTTATTTTCATTAAATGGTTTATTTAACATATCTACTATATCATAATTAAATGCTTTATTAATAGCTTCACTAGATGAATCTCCACTAATAATAGTTACAGGCATTTTACTAAATAAGTCATTAGCTTTCAAATAATCTAAAACAGCAAAACCATCAACTACTGGCATATTTAAATCTAGTAAAATAGCTTTAATACGATTATCTCCTAAGTGTTCTTTAATAATATTTAATGTTTCTTCACCATTCTTAGCAGATGCTAATTCATATTGATTTTCAAATATCTTTTTTACAAATACTCTAACTACTTCTGAATCATCTGCTACTAAAATAATATCATTTTGTAAAGAATCAACATCCTCCGTACTAGAATTGTCTTCATCACCATATATCATAGAAGTGGTACCTAAATATTCACTAACAATAGCTTTAACTTTATTAGCTTCTTTGACTAATTCATCATAATTATCTTTTACAAAGACATAATCATTAGCTTTACTTTTCATTTCATGTTCATAAGATAACTCAGCTAATTTTAAGAAACCAAAATATTTACTATCACTTTTTAAAGAATGAACATATATAGCATAATTAGGCATATCT
>CANQZL010000031.1 GCA_947628325.1 uncultured Bacilli bacterium | reverse complement strand
GGTCTAAATTCTTCAGGTCTAGATATGTTAATTAATGCAACTTATGATTTATTAGGTTTAAAAACATTTTTCACATCTGGCCAAGACGAATGTCGTGCCTGGACTTTTAAAACTGGTATGAAAGCTCCAGAATGTGCTGGAATAATTCATACAGATTTTCAAAAAGGATTTATTAAAGCTGAAGTTATGTCTTATGACGACTTAGAAAAATTAGGCTCAGAAAAAGCTGTTCAAGAAGCAGGACGTCTTCGCTTAGAAGGAAAAGATTACATTATGCAAGATGGAGATATTTGCTACTTTAGATTTAATGTTTCTAAGTAAGGTAACAAAATGAAGTATATTAAGGAATTTTTTAGAAACGATCATCCCTTCATTCCTTTTAAACCATTTGGTTTTATTCATTGTATATGTATTTCTCTAGTTATAATAACTTTAATTATCATATATGTTAATCGTAATAAGATTTCTAATATGAAAGAAAAAACTAAAAAAAGAATTCTTAAAACAACAGCAATAATTATGTTAGTAAATATGATTATATATAATATAGCTCCTCATTTATTTGGTTATTTTGATTACAAAATCCACCTACCTTTTCAACTATGCTTTATATCAGGATATATGTTTATGTATGGCATTTTATTTGAAAAAGAATGGATTTTGAAATTAACTTTATTCTTATCATTTATTGGACCAATTCCTGCTATCTTATGGCCAGATATGCCTTCTACCATAGATGATTTTAATTTCTGGAAATATTTTATATCTCATCATGTCTTTATTTGTATTAGTTTCTTTTCATATTTTGCTTTAAATTATAAAATAACTAAAAAAGATATTTTAAAAGCCTTTATTTTTGCTAATTGTTTAATCTTAATAATGATGCCATTTAATCATATATTTAAAATGAATTACATATATTCAAGTGAAATACCACATAATATAGTAGAAATGTATCCTTTTATAGAAAATTTTCCTCCATTTCTAACTATTGAAGTAACTGGTTTAATAATTGCTATCGTTCTGTATCAGTTAATTAGAAAACGTAATTTAGAATTGGAAATGATAGAACAATCTAATATTCAGAAAGTAAATAATAAAAGAACTAAAAAAGTAAGTAAATCTAAAAAGAATTAAATCTTTACATAATTAAAAGCAGATGCTATAATATGAAACGAGTAAGAAATTTACTCCTTGCTTTATTATGTATAAAGCCGAAAAGACCATAAGGAGGTGCAAAAAATGAACAAATACGAAATGATGTTTATTGTTAAAGCAACAATGGAAAGTGACAAAGTAAAAGCTGTTTCAGAAAACATGAAAAAAGTTGTTACTGAATGTGGTGGAACTATTTCTGAATTTAAAGAACTAGGTGAAAAGAAATTAGCTTACCCAATTAAAAAAGAACTTAACGGTTATTATTTTGTAATGCAAATTGAGGCAACTAAAGAAGCTGAAGCTGAATTAAGTCGTAAAGCTGGCCTTGATGAAAACGTATTAAGACATTTAATTGTTAAATTAGATGAGGAGTAAGATAGTTTATGAATAAAGCAATAATAATTGGAAGATTAACTAGAGATCCAGAAATGCGTACAACTACTAGTGGTGTAAATTCTACAACATTTACCGTAGCAGTTTCTCGTACTTACACTAATCAAAATGGTGAAAGAGATACAGACTTTTTAAACTGTGTAGCTTGGAGAAAACAAGCTGAAAATGTTGCTAAATATTGTACAAAAGGTACTCAAGTAGCTGTTGAAGGAAGAATCCAAACTAGAAGTTATGATGCGCAAGATGGAACAAAAAGATACGTTACAGAAATAATTGCAGATAATGTAACATTCCTTGGAAGTAAAGGTTCAAATGTTGCAAGTGATAATACAAATTTTGTAGGTGATAACAACGATATAGCTACAACTGATATTAGCGAAGATCCATTTGAAAACTTTGGTAATGAAGTAGCTCTAAGTGATGATGACCTACCATTCTAAAAGGAGGATTTAAAAATGGCTGAATTTTATCGTAAGAAAAAGAAAATATGTCAAATGTGCGCTGGAAAAAGCGTTGATTATAAAGATGTAATGATTATTTCTAAATATATTAATGAAAAAGGAAAAATCATGCCTCGTCGTATGACTGGTGCTTGTGCTAAACATCAAAGACATATTGCTCAACAAATTAAATGGGCAAGATATATGGCATTAATTCCATTTGTTAAATAAACAGGGTATCCTGTTTTTTTATTTACATTAATAATATCCCTTCCTTGACATTAAATTATAATAGTGATAAAAAATAATTAAAGGAGAAATTTATATGAGAACTTTTGAAGAAGTAAAAGATAACCTTAAATCGCAAATATCAGCAATATTAAAAGTAACGATAGGTGAAATTGAATATGATAAAATGTATAACAAAAAACAATATGAAAAAGATCAAACAACTAAGATTATTGGAGTTCAAAAAATGCAAAGTTACCTAGATAATATTGACGAAGTAACAATAATTAGAATTGGAAATGATGTAAATAGAATAATAGAACAATTCCAAAATACCATAAAAACAAACCCATTAAATATTTATAATAATTTTTATAGTACAGTTCAATCTTGGTATATGTATAGTCCAATTGTTCTTGAATTACATGAATTAGATTTGAAATTATCTGATTTTGAATGCTTTAGAACAATGAATTATACTGAAGCAGTTAATAAATTTATAGAATTAATGAACGTTAATTTTGGAACAAATATTCCTTTACCAGGAGCAGTTGATGAAGCTTTAAATGAATATTATGAAAAAACTGATGAACACGAAAAAGCTCAAGCATTTATGCGCTTAAGAGAACTTCAAAGAGATTCTGGACTATTAGAACATGCTGGAGATTTTACATTACTTAATAACGATAAAGCTTATCAACAAGCCAAAGAAATATGCTCTAGTAAAACATATCTTTAATTTTTAAATAATACATAAGTCTTAATCAATGATATAGAAAAAAACTATATCATTTTTTTAGCATATTTGTTCAAAATCTTATTAAATATATTTTGAACAAGTACTAGTGTTATGATATAATAACAATGATATGATAGGGAGTGTTAGATGTGAGATTAACTTTATTTGCTCAAGATAAAATTCATGAATTCTTTCTGCCTAATCAACCTTCAGGTAGTTATTCTTTTGACCCAAACCCTAATGAAGATATTAAGTTATTAAACATAGAAGCAGTTAATAATGAATGGTTTATTTACTCAAAAAATAATTTAGTTATTATGTATGAAAATAATATTGTAGAAAAAATATCTTTACAGGTTAATGATTTTTATATATTAAAAACAGATGATAGCACATATTTGTTATATACTTCACCATTATATGATGAAAGTGAAAGTATATATGCCTATTATGATAATATTAATCTTACAATTGGAGCAAATAGTCAGTGTAATATTTTTTATGAGTGTCCTTATTTAAATGAAGGCTATATACAAATTAGTAAAAATAATGGTCAATTATTTTTATTTAATACCCCTAATACATTGTTATATAAAAATAATGAAAGAATTACAGATCAAAATTGTTATATAAGCATAGGAGATACAGTAAATTTTTTAGGACTTAGAATATTATTTCTTTTTAACACCTTAATAATTAATAATCCATATAAAGGAATAGTAATTAATTCAGATACAACTGGAATGAGAAATATTGAGTATATACCTGAAAAATATAAAAATATCGAAGTAAAAGATATAGATATGTATTCCAAAGACGAATATTTTTCAAAATCACCAAGAATAAGAAGAATAATAGAAGAAATAAGCATTAAAATAGATCAACCCCCAGAAGAACCTAAAGAAGATGAAATTCCTGCGCTATTAACTGCAG
The DNA here is from genome assembly GCA_947628325.1 of uncultured Bacilli bacterium. Taxonomy (GTDB): domain Bacteria; phylum Bacillota_I; class Bacilli_A; order RF39; family UBA660; genus Coprovivens. The sequence continues at coordinate 7,694 of CANQZL010000031.1, read as the reverse complement.
GACCAATGATTTCAATGGGTGCTATGTCAGGTATGACTTTATTAAATAATATTGTTCAAATAACAAATGGTACTACTACACTTGATAAGTCATGGCCAACTCTTATAAGTGGTGTTTTAATGATGACCACTAGTTTATTATGGCCAAATTTAACTAAAGCATTTAATAAACATCTTGCAAGAGATAAAAGAAGAAAAATTGTTAAAACATATACAAAATATTTAGAAGGAAAAGAAAGTGAATTAAAAAAAGAATTCATTTTACAGAAAAACATATTGCAGGAAAATCTATTGACCCCAATAGAATGTTTAAAAATTATAAATACTAGAAAAAATAATTTTTGGTGTAAAAGAATAGAACAAAATGACTTCCTTTCATTTAGAATTGGAATAGGCAATATTCCTCTAAAGATAAAAGTAGAATGGCCAGAAGAAGGTTTTTCAATAGAGCAAGATGACTTGAAAAAAATGGCTGAAAACTTAATTGAAAAATATAAATATATTGAAGATAGCCCATTAGAATATTCATTTTATGAAAATTTCTTAACAGCTATTATGGGAATAGAAAAAAAATGCTATGGCTTAATATATAATATTTTAGTTCAATTAATGACATTCTATTGCTATGATGAACTTAAAATAATTGTTTTTACTGATAGTGAAAAAGTTGAAAAATGGGATTTCTTAAAATATAGTAATTATTGTTTTGACGCTAAAAAAACTATAAGATTCTTTGCTACAAATATAGATGAAGCAAGAAACATAAGTTCCTATTTAATGCAAGAACTAAATTTTAGAATCCAAACAATTTCTGATCAAAGTGACGATGTAAATTTAAAAAAACCATATTATTTAATTATTACTGATAGTTATCCTTTATATAAAAAAGTAGACTTTTTAAAAGTATTATTAGAAGTAGATAATAATATTGGTTATAGTACAATTATTCTAGAAAATAAACTAGATAAATTACCAAGTAAATGTATAAACTTTATAAATCTAAACGAAGGTACATCAGGTATCTTAAAAAATTCATATGAAAATGCTGAAATTACAAATTTTAAAGAAGAAATTGATTATAGCATTAATATGATGGAAATAGTTAAAATCTTATCTAACATTCCTATAGAAATAGAAGTTGCTGGAGGAAAACTACCAGAAGCTATTTCTTTCTTAGAAATGGAAAATGTTGGAAAAGTAGAACAACTAAATATCTTAAATAGATGGAAAAATAATGACTCTACTAAGAGCTTAAAAGCAGAAGTTGGAGTCGATGAAGAAAATAACCTATTATACTTAGATCTTCATGAAAAATTTCATGGACCACATGGACTAGTAGCTGGAACAACTGGATCAGGTAAATCAGAATTTATCATAACCTATATCCTTTCTATGGCAATGAACTATAGTCCAGATGATATTGCTTTTATTTTAATAGACTACAAAGGTGGAGGTTTAGCATTTGCGTTTGAAAATAAAACTACAGGTGTTAAATTACCACATTTAGCTGGAACAATAACTAACTTAGATAAGGCTGAAATGAATAGAACTCTAGTAAGTATTGACTCCGAAGTAAAAAGAAGACAAGCTGAATTTAATAAAGCTAGAGATATGTTAGGAGAAAGTACAATTGATATATATAAATATCAAAAATTTTATCATGAAGGTAAATTAGCTGAGCCTATACCACATTTATTTATTATTTCCGATGAATTTGCTGAATTAAAGAGTCAACAGCCAGAATTTATGGATAATTTAATATCAGTTGCTCGTATTGGTCGTTCTTTAGGTGTTCATTTAATTTTGGCGACTCAAAAACCTAGTGGTGTCGTAAACGATCAAATTTGGTCTAACTCTAAATTTAAGGTATGTTTAAAAGTTCAAGATGCTAGTGATAGTAATGAAATGTTAAAAAAACCAGATGCTGCTATGTTAAAACAAAGTGGTCGCTTCTATCTTCAAGTAGGAATGGATGAATATTTTGTACTAGGTCAATCTGGTTGGGCAGGAGCAAAATATTATCCAGCAGATACTATTCAAAAGCAAATAGATAAAAGCGTTAACTTCATAGATAATAATGGTTTTATCATAAAAACAATCCAAGAAAGTACTAATCAAGTTCAAAAAGAAGCTCAAGGAGAACAAATCGCCGCTGTAATGAATGAAATAATAAAAATATCTAATCAAGTAAACAAGTTTGCTAAAAGATTATGGTTAGATAATATTCCATCTCTAATATTAGTTGATAAAGTAGAAGAAAAATATCAAATTAAACATACACCATTTAATGTTACAGCTACTATAGGAGAATACGATGCTCCAGAATTACAAAAACAAGGTATTGTTCAATATAATCCTGCTGAAGATGGCAATTTATTAATAATTGGAACGGATGGTGCTGAAAGAGAACAACTATTAAATGCTCTTATATATTCAATTTGTAAGAATCACTCAACCGAAGAAGTAAATTTTTATTCAGTAGATTATGGTTCCGAATCTTTAAGAATGTTTACTAATTTTCCACATTTTGGTGGTATGGTCTTTAATGGTGACATGGAAAAATATTCTAATTTGTTAAAATTATTGTATAATGAACAAAATAAAAGAAAAAAAATGTTTGTTGATTATGGGGGAGATTATAAAAATTATATTAAAAATAGTGGTCAAAAATTACCATTAAAAATAATAATATTCAATGGATTTGATAATATAAAAGATAACATACAATCAATCTTAGACATAGTTCCTGAAATGACAAGAGATTCATCTAGATATGGAATCGTATATATAATAACTGCCAATAGCAAAAGTTCCGCATCAACAAAATTAAATCAAAATATCAATAAAGTACTAGCTTTAAAACTTAAAGATAAAATAGAGTATAATGACGCTCTTGGTGGTAAAACGCGTCAAATACCAGCAGATATTTTAGGCAGAGGTATGCTAAATAACGGGAATATACATGAATATCAAACAGCTTCAATTGTAGAGGATAATGCAACCCTAAGTAATTATTTAATTGAGTTATCTAAAAAATTAAAAGAACAAAATACAATACGAGTTCAAAAAATTCCAACACTACCAAATCACGTCAGACTAGAAGATGTTATTGATGAATTTGAAACATTAAAAACAGTACCAATAGGTATCGAAAAGAATTCACTAGACATTAAAACTATGGATATGGTTTCAAATATAGGAAATTTAATTCTGTCTAATAAAATAATTAATACAGTTCCTTTTGTTAAAAGCTTAATATCTCTATATAAAAATAAAGGAATAGGTATATTATTTATAGATGGTAACAATGAATTGTCAGAAGAAAAAAACAATGTATCTAATTACTTTAATGCAAACTTTGATGAAGTAATAACCAAAATTGATGAATATATAGACAATCAAGTAACTCAAAATATAGAAACCATAAATGTAGTATTAATTATATATGGGATAGATAAATTAAAAAATAAAATTACAGAAATTAAAAAATTAGAAGATTTATTTCAGAAAATTAAAAAAACCGAAAAAATTGCTGTATTAATTATAGAAGAAGCAAGTAAATTAAAAAACGATATGTTTGATAATTGGTATAAAGCATTAATTAATTCTCCAGAAGGATTATGGATAGGATCAGGAGTATCGGATCAAACAATACTTAAAGTATCAGGATACACGAAAGAATACGGATTAGAGTATCCTAATGATATGGGATTCTACATAATAGATGGGATAGCTAAATTATGTAAAATATTAGATTTTTTTACACAAGATGAGGAAGATGAATAAATGGATAATAAAGTCTTAGTAAAATTATTCGCTGTCGAATATGGTAAAACCTTTGATTTGTACATTCCAGTTAATTACTTGGTCTGGAAAATAAACAAATTAATAATGAAATGTGTCGCAGATTTATGCGACGTTAGTATAAACCTAAGAAAAGAATTCCTTTTGATTAACAAAAACACCAATAAAATATATCCAAATAATAGTATTGTACGTGAAGAAGATATCAAAAATGGTACTGAGTTAATAATAATATCTAAATAAGAAATGTAAAATTTTTGTAAAAAAATTTAAAAAATAAAAAAAGTAAAAAAAAATATATTATAATGAATATAGATAGTAGTAGACCTACTAAAGAAGGAGAGAAAAATGGAAAAAGAAATTTTAAAACCTAAACTATTAAAGATTTTTGGATGGGGATCTGGAGATTCTAGTAGTGGATCAGGAGGAGACACATGGGGATCAACAGTTGGAGACTATTCAGGTGGTCCAGCTGATACAAAGGGATTCAGTGAAGAACTAGTTAATAGCGCAATATCACAATTCAATACAGATTCTCAAGCTGCAGATGATACATTAAATGCTGGCTTAAATGGAATAATGAATGCAATTGCTGAAAAATGGGGAACAGCAGATGGTAAAAAACATGTAGAAGATAATGTTGTTCCTGCATTTAAAACATTAGAAAACAAGGTAGCTAATAGTTTAAAAGCAATAGGAAAAGTCATTAGATCAACTGCACAACAACAAGCGAGAGATACTCATAATGAAGTATCAATAAGTGTCCCAATCGATGTGACATGTGGAGATATTGTTAACAATGTACAAGATAAACTATCAAATGGGTATGTTGGAGTCTATACTGAATTTGAGAAAAAAATAACTGAAGCCTTTAATACTTTAAACGATAATTATGGTAATGCAGTTATGACACTTCACGACAATCTTGTTGCAGCATGTAGTCAAGCATTTACTAAGGCTGGTACAAGTGCTGTAGCAGAAGCAGTTGATACTTATGTAGCAGAGGCCAAAAACAATATAAAAACAACAGTTGGTGGTATACTTGAAGAACTTGTTAGTATGGCACAACAAGCTACTACATATGCTGAACAAATTCAAGATGCTGGATTACGTTCTACTACTAGTAATTAATAAAGCATTTATAAAATGCTTTTCTTAAATATAAGCAATTTAAAAATTGCTTATATTTAAGAAAAGGTGTGAAAATATGCTAAATATTAACTTATCTTCGATAAATACATTATCAGAAGCTTTACTTGAAGAAATAAATAATTATGAAGAAAAAACATTAAGCTGCACTCAAGAAATTTTTAATACTCAACCTAATTGGCATGATCAAAATTCAGAAAGATTTTTTGAAAACATTCCATTACAAAAACTAGAAATACAAAGTTTTATAGATGATTTGAAAAATATAAATGAAACTTATAAAAATATAATTAAAGAAATACAGAAAGTAAATATTGATGAACCAATTAATAAGCTTTTTGTAAATCAGAATAATAAAGCAACTATAATAGAATCATATAAAATAGCTATTAATAACTTTAAAAATACAATGCAAAAGCTTAACTCTTTTAATTTATCTTTTTGTTCATCAACCGAAAAAAGTTTGATTAAAAGTGAAATATCTCGCTTAAATACAATAATAACAAAATTGACAATTTCTAAAAATAAAATAGAAAAAGCATTTGATGAATTAAAAATCGCAGAAGAAAACATAAATACCATGTTATCTAAAGATTTAATAAGTGCATTACTAAAAGAAGTTGATTATAGTGACATTTTGTTTAAAGGAGTAGAATAATGGAAAAAAATTTTTTTGTCAAAGAAGAACAATTAAGTAAATCAATATCTATTGCAGAAGAGTTAAGAAAGGAAAGCGTTACAAATGCCAATAATATATTGACTACAATATCTTCTTTAAAAGATAGTATACTAATAGACAACAAGACGATTGATATTGGTGAAAATATAGTAATCAAAAATATGAATGCAATAAATAAAAATCTAAACGGACTAAGCAATACACTAAATTATATTATAAAAATGTACAATCAAACAATAGATAATAGTACAAATTATATTAATTCAAAAATAGGAGAAGATACAAATGAGTAATGAAAAAGAACTTACTGCCGAAGAAGAACGCAAGAAAAGAGAAGAAGCCGCAAGAGCAGAAAGAGCTAGAAAATATCGTAATCTTATAGGTAATATAAATCAAATAAAAAATAACACTGCAAAGCAAAAGGTAGAAGTAATAAGTAATAGTATAAAAGATGGTATTGTAATTAATGAAAAAACATTTGAAGAAGAAACATTAAAGGATATAAACAAAGAAATAGATACTTTTAATACAAATATAAATAGAATAATAAATAGATTAAAATCTAATTTATAATAAAAAGGGTGTTAAGCATGTCAAATATAGATTCGCTAAGTATAAAAAAAGTATCAGCTGTAGCGCCAAAAGTGCCAATAATAACGGATAATTTTGAAATAAACGATTATGAAACAAAAGATATAAGTACTTCAAGTTCAGTGGTAAATGCAGATGGAAGTATAAATTTAGATACGTTTATTGATAGTGTAGATATCCAAGATTATGAAACAGGTGAGGTTCAAGGAAGTCTAGGAATTAAAACCACTCATCAAGAAACTGAAGGAGAAAAAAAACCATGGTATGAAGCAGCATTGAATTTTTTAGAAGATACAGCTGCAACAGTAGTAGAGGTTTCAACCTCCTTTGTAAAAGGTATAGCAAATGTTGGAGAAGATATAGTTGATGGTGTAGCAATGTTAGGTGGAAATGTTGTCGTAGCTGGAGCAACAATATGCAATTGGGCTGGAGCTGATATTGATGTTGAAGGAATAAAAGAAGGAGTATCAGATTTTGTCGAAACAGAACACATAAATGATTTATATGATTCAACAGTTGGAGAATGGGATTGGGTACAAGATAACTCCTATGCATCTGATACAGCTTTAGGAATAGCTGAAGGAGTTGGCACAATGGTAGGATACGCAGCTGTCAGTGCACTACCGGGTGCTGGAGGATCAATTGTAGCTGGTCTTGGTGCAGCAGGGAGTGCTTCAGAATCTGCATTTCAAAATGGTGCATCCTTCGAAGGCGCAACTGTAGTAGGAGCTGTTGCTTTTGGAGCAGGAACTTTGGCTGATGTAGGTTTGGATAAAATAGGAGCGGCAGCAAAAGGTTCAAAAACAGTAAGTGATGTAATAAAATGGACAGGAGTTGGTGCAGCCGCAGGAACATTTGAACCATTAGCTAATAATACTGCACAATATTTAGCATACGGAAGAAATATGGTTGACGAAGAAGGAAATTTGTTGTATGATAGCTCAATAGGAGGATTTTTTGATTTCGCTGGTGATAATGGCATGTGGTATGACGCAGGGATAGGTGCTGCAATAGGTGGCGGTAGATCTTTAATCACATCAGTAGGAGGATTAAAAAGTAATCAAGCGAAGGGTGAAATTGCAACATTAGATGCAGACCAAAGTGCAATTGAAACTGAGGAGATTTCAGCATATTATGAAGAAAATCCAATAGAAGAAGTAGATGATTTCCCAGAATTAGCAGAAAGCATAGGAGCAGAAGAGTTTGCAGATGACTATGATTTGTATGGAGAAAGAGCTAGAAATGAAGTTAGAAATGAAGCATTATTTAACTATGTAAAGAATAGTGAAGACGACTTTGCACAATATATTGTGAAAAATTATAAAGTAATAAATGAATCAAATGCATCTGAATTTATAATAGTTAGCCTTGATGAAAATGGTGCTCCTAAATTCGCACTTGATTGGCCAAAATATGCAGGATATGACCTAAATACCGTTGAATCATTAGAAACATTCATAAAAGGAAAACCA
>CANQZL010000030.1 GCA_947628325.1 uncultured Bacilli bacterium | reverse complement strand
GGCTATTATTATGCAGATCATCTTTATGATGGACGTTTTGGATCTAATGCATTTTTACTAGATGATTATCATGAAGCTAATACAAATGAACCAGAAAGATTACCAGAATGGTTTAAGAAAAAACCAGTTGTTCTTGTTGATAGAGATTTAGTTTTAAAAAAAGTTAATAAATAAGCTTATTTATTAATTTTTTTTGTAAAAAGAGTAAAAGATTTTAACTAAATATGATATACTTAATTAAATAGGGGTGAGTGATATTATGCAAACAACAACATATATTTTTGGTCATAAGATGCCTGATACAGATACAGTATGTGCAAGTATTAGCTTATCTTATTTAAAAAATAAATTGGGATTAAAAACTGAACCACGTGTACTTGGGGCATTAAATAAAGAAACTAAATTTGTCTTAGATTATTTTGATATACCTGAACCAGCTTTCTTAAATGATGTTAAAGTTCAAATAAGAAATATGCATTATAATAAAGAAGCAATGATAGAAGAACATCTATCTATATATAGAGCTTATAAAGAAATGATGAAATTTGAAGTAACAGGATTTCCTTTAGTTAATAAGCAGAAAAAATTAACAGGATATGTAAATGTTAAAGAAATATCAAGATATCTTATTGATGGAGAATTCAATTATCTTAATACATCTATGGATAATATTATAGATACTTTAGGAGCTACAGAAATATTAAGATATGATGATGAAATAGAAGGTAATGTTTTAGCTGCAGCTTATAAGAGTGAAACTTTTATTAATAGAATTCAATTAACTTCTAAAGATATTTTAATAGTTGGAGATAGATATAAGATATTAGAATATGCAATTAATTCTAGTATTAAGTTACTTATAATAGTTAATAATGGGCAATTAGATGATGAATTACTTAATTTAGCTAAAGATAAAAGAGTTAATGTAATAAGTGTTCCTATGGGAACTTTTAAATGTGCTAATATGATTAAGTTATGTAATTATGTAAAATTATTGAATATAAATACTAATCCAGTATCTTTTAATGTATATGATACTCGTGATGACTTTATTGAAGTTAGTAGTAAACTAGGTCATACTAATTATCCTATTGTTAATAAAAAAGGTATTTGTTTAGGAATGATGCGTTTAGTAGATGCAAATGTTTTTGAAAGAAAAAAAGTTATTTTAGTTGATCATAATCAACAATCTCAAAGTGTTGATGGAATAGAAGAAGCTTCTATTTTAGAAGTAATAGATCATCATAACTTAGGAACAATTGGAACAACAATGCCTATTAATTTTAGAAGTATGCCAGTAGGATGTACATGTACAATTATATATAAGTTATTTTTAGAAGCTAATGTTGAAATACCTAAAAATATTGCTGGTATTATGTTATCTTCTATATTATCTGATACATTGCTATATAAGTCTCCTACAACAACACAACTTGATATTGAGGCAGGTAATAAATTAGCTAAAATTGCTGAAATAGATCAAATGGAATATGGAATGAAAATGTTTAAAGCAGCTTCTTCAGTAGAAGGATTAAGTGTATATGATATTATTCATACTGATATGAAAACATTTAAATATGAAAATTCTACTATGGCAATTGGTCAAGTAATGACATTAGACTTTGATAATATTGCTAAAAGAGAACATGAAGTTATTGATGGACTTAATAATATGTGTAATTTTGGTAATTATAAAGTGGCTTTGTTATTTGTTACAGATGTAATTAAAAATGGATCTTATTTATTCTTTAATGAAGGCAGTAAAGATTTACTAGAAGAAGCTTATGGAATAGATGATATTAAACAAGGGGTATACTTAGATGGAATAGTATCTCGTAAGAAACAAATGTTACCACCATTACTAGAACTTGATGAAAGAAGATAATTTCTTCTTTTTTAGTTTTATAAAGTGTAAAATTAATTTATTAAATTAGTATATTTTGGTAAAATAATAATAGGTGATATAAATGAAAGCATTAGTAACTGGAGCATCTTCTGGAATAGGAAGAGATATGGCTGTATATTTAGGTGAACTAGGTTATGATTTAATTTTAGTTAGTAGAGATGAAAATAGACTTAAGGAAACTGCTAGTAAAATAAAGACTAATGTAACTATATATCCTGTTGATTTAAGTGGAATGGATAATTGTTTTAAATTATATGATAAATTTAAAGATGAAGATATTGATTTATTAGTTAATGGGGCGGGATTTGGTTTATTTGGTAATACTTGGGAAACTGACATTAATAAAGAAATGAAAATGATTGATGTAAATATAAAATGCTTACATATTTTAACTAAATTATTTTTACAAGATATGGTAAAGAAAGATAAGGGAAGAATTTTAAATATTGCATCATCTGCTGGATTCTTAAGTGGACCTGGTTTAAATACATATTATGCAACTAAAAATTATGTTACAAAATGGACAATGGCTATTTATGAAGAATTAAGAAAAATAAAAAGTAATGTTCATATAAGTTGCTTATGTCCTGGACCAGTAAATACTAATTTTAATAAAGTAGCGGGAGGTTCTTTTACAGTTAAAGGACTAAGTAGTGAATATGTTGCTAAGTATGGAATAGATAAATGTCTTAAGAATAAATTAATTATTATTCCAGGTACAATGATAAAAATAGGTTTATTTGTAAATAGATTTTCTCCTTATAAATTATCTTTAAGAGTAGTACATCATATTCAAAGTATGAAAAAGAAAGGAAATGGATAATATGTTTGGGTATACATTTAAAAATATTCCTGCTGAATATATTTTTGCTGGATATAATGTTAGAAAAAGCTTATCAGTTATGACTTCTAATGAAAATGGTAAGATTGTTTATGATACTTTTTTATATACTTATGTTGATAATTATCTTTCTTTTTATTTACTTATGGATAATGGAATGTATAAAAATATCGATGAAAAAGTAGAAGTTCCTCTTATTAATGCTGAAGAACTTATGAGTAAACATTTAGCTAGAGGTAAATTGGAAGATACAGAAGAATATGAAAATTATAGTAAAGATAAAATAATTGGTGTATTTGGTATAAGAGATATGGAAACTTTGATGAAACAAGTAGATACTATGGCTAAGGAAAATAATTTAAACGAGATGAGTTTAGAAGCAATGTTAGATGTAAAAAAGCAATATATGGGAATGGAAGTTACAGGGACTATTAATAAGTTTAATTCATTACTTAATTATCCTAAAGGAACAATATGTATTCCTGCTATAACGTATGGTCAAGATGATCCTTTTAAATCTTTAATAGGAGATGAAATGGACTTCTTTGACTTTATGTCTAATAAAGATTCTGATACCATAATAAAAGATTTTAAAAAGTTAGATGATTCACTTGATGGAATAGGCAATGTTAAAGATGGAAAGTCAGTTAATATTGTTAAGAATGAAGAAGAAGGATCATCTCAATTAGAAATAAAAGATAATAATTAAAGACCTATTTTTATAGGTCTTTGTTTTCAATTATTCCACTATACCAAACTAAATCTTTTCTTTGATAGTTATTTAATCTAGCATAATTATTTAGTAATTCATTTAATTGTTCATCAACTATTTGATTACTAATGTCTCTTAAAGAAGAGTCATCATTAGTTCTACCTAATAAATAATCTGTAGTTGTATTTAAAAAATCTGCTATTTTTACTAACTTTTCCATTTTAGGCTCAGCTTTTCCTGATTCATAAGCACTAATCGTTTCTTGTGATACTTCAGCAGCAATGCTAAGTCTTACTTGAGTAATATTTCTTTTCTTTCTTAATTCTTTAATCCTGTTCACTTTTAATTCTCATTCCTTTTATTAATTTTATTTTATAGAAAAAACTAATATTTTTTAGATACTGCATAAGTATAAGAATATAAACAATATTTATATTTGTCTATTTTATAAATATTAAAAAAAATAATATATAAAGCAAACAAATGTGTGATATAATCTTTTTAGATGTTATTTATGGGTGAAAAATAATTAATAGTTAAGGAAATGTTTACAAAGAATATTTAAGTGATATAATAATTAACGTCTTTTTAAAGAAATTTTAATGGCATCAAGGAAGTTTAAAAAGTATAATGCTTTTAATTAAGATAAAACTATAAATATATATAAATTACGATAATAAAAAGGATGAAATAAGGAAGGTGCTAATTGTGGATAAGATAATAATAAAAGGTGCTAGGGAGAATAATTTACAAAATATAGATTTAGAGATTCCTAAGAATTCTTTAGTTGTTATGACAGGTGTATCTGGTAGTGGTAAAAGTAGTTTAGCTTTTGATACAATTTATGCAGAAGGACAAAGAAGATATGTTGAAAGTTTATCTGCTTATGCTAGACAATTTTTAGGTGGAACAAGTAAACCAGATGTTGATAGTATTGAAGGTTTAAGTCCAAGTATTAGTATTGATCAAAAAAGTACTAATAATAATCCTCGTAGTACAGTAGGAACTGTTACAGAAATATATGATTATTTAAGACTTCTATTTGCTAGAATAGGTGTTCCTTATTGTCCAAATCATAAAGAACCTATTAAAAGTCAAAGTATTGAAGAAATGACTAATAAAATAATGGATTTTCCTGAAGGTACTAAAATAGAAATAATGGCTCCAGTTGTTCGTAGTGAAAAAGGAGCACATCAACAAATATTAGATGATCTTCGTGCTAAAGGATATAGTAGAGTTAGAGTTAATGGCGAAGTTAGAGATTTATCTGAAGACATTAAATTAGAAAAAAATAAAAAAGATACAATTGAAGTAATTGTTGATAGAGTAGTAGTAAAAAATTTAGAACGTTCAAGAATATTTGAATCTATTGAAAATAGTACTAAATTAGCTAATGGTATGGTTTTATTTAACGTTATTGGTGGCGAAGAGCTATTAATGAGTGAAAACTATGCTTGTATACATTGTAATTATTCAATGCCTACTTTAGAAACGAGAATGTTTTCATTTAATTCACCATTTGGTGCTTGCCCTGCTTGTAATGGTTTGGGAATGAAAATGAAAGTATCAGAAGAACTACTTATTCCTAATCCTAAAAAAAGTATTAGAAAAGGAGGAATTGCTACCTTATCTGAAGAACAAAATACTTTATTTACAGAAGTTGAAACTGTAGCTAAATATTATGATATAGATTTAGATGCTCCGATAGAAAAAATTCCTCGAGATAAATTAGATATAATTTTATATGGTTCTAAAGAATTATTAGATTTTAAGTATGTTTCTAAGAATGGTAATATTAGAACTAAGACAGATTTTTATGAAGGAATTATTACTAATTTAGAAAGACGTCAAATTGAAACAACAGCTGGTTGGATAAGAGAATGGATAGAAGGGTATATGATTGAACAAGAATGCCCGGTTTGTCATGGAACCAGACTTAAAGATACAATATTAAATGTTTATATTAATAAAAAGAATATTTATGATATGACAGCTCTAAGTATAGCTGATTTATATAATTTTATGCAAAATTTAAAACTTAATAAAGAACAACAAAAAATTAGTGAACTATTAGTAAAAGAAATATGTAATAGATTAGAATTTTTGAATAATGTTGGTTTAGGTTATATAACATTAAATAGAGCAGCTAGTACTTTATCTGGTGGTGAAGCACAACGTATTAGATTAGCAACACAAATAGGAAGTAAATTATCTGGTGTTTTATATGTTTTAGATGAACCTAGTATTGGTTTACATCAACGAGATAATGAAAAACTTATTAATTCAATGAAAGAAATGCGTGATTTAGGAAATACTTTAATTGTTGTTGAACATGATACTGATACAATGCTAGCAGCTGATTACTTGGTTGATATTGGTCCAGGAGCTGGAACATTAGGTGGTAAAGTTATGGCTGCTGGGACACCTGAAGAAGTAATGAAAAATCCTAACTCATTAACAGGAAAATATTTAACAGGTGAATTAAAAATTGAAGTACCTAAAAAAAGAAGAAAAGGCAACGGATTATATTTAGAAGTTAAAGGAGCTAAAGAACATAATTTAAAAAATATAAATGTTAAATTTCCATTAGGTAAATTCATTTGTATAACTGGGGTATCTGGAAGTGGCAAATCTACTTTAGTAAATGATATTTTATATAATGCATTGGCTAAAAAAGTATATAAATCTAAAACAATAGTTGGTAAATGTAAAGAAATTAAAGGAATGGAAAATATTGATAAAGTAGTTCATATTACTCAAGATCCAATAGGGAGAACTCCTCGTAGTAATCCAGCTACTTATGTAGGTGTATTTGATGATATTAGAGATGTTTTTGCTAATATGAAAGAATCTAAAATGAGAGGCTATGGAAAGAATAGATTTTCTTTTAATGTTAAAGGTGGAAGATGCGAAGCATGTTATGGTGATGGTGTAAAAAGAATTGAAATGAACTTCTTACCAGATGTCTATGTTCCATGTGAAATATGTAAAGGTACTAGATATAATAGAGAAACTTTAGATGTTAAATTCAAGGGAAAAAGTATTGCTGATGTTTTGCATTTAAGAGTATCTGAAGCTTTAGAATTCTTTGATAATATTCCTAAAGTAAAAAATAAACTTCAAGTAATGCAAGATGTTGGTTTATCATATATTGAACTTGGACAATCAGCACCTACTTTATCTGGTGGTGAAGCAGGTCGTGTTAAATTAGCTAAAGAATTACAGAAAAAAGCTACTGGTAAAAGTGTTTTTATCTTAGATGAACCAACAACTGGTTTACATAGTGATGATATTAAAAAATTATTAGTTATTTTACAAAGAATCGTTGATAATGGAGATACAGTAATTGTAATAGAACATAATTTAGATGTAATTAAGGTTGCTGATTATGTAATTGATTTAGGTCCTGAAGGTGGAGATGCTGGAGGTAATGTTGTAGCTACAGGTACTCCAGAAGCTTTGACTAAAATTAAAGAGAGCTATACTGGACAATGGTTAAAGAAAGTTTTGTAGGTGAATAATGGTTGAATTAGATGTAAAAAAACAAGTTAATAACAAGCCTAAAATTAAAAGAATTGAATTAGAATATAAAGATATGAATTATATTATTATCAACTTAGAAGAAAAAGTTATAGATGTTAATGGTGAGTTATATGAATATTCTATGACAAATGATTTAGAAAATAAAATTGAAAATATAGTATGGACTTATGAAGATTTAGATGAATTTGATTATTGGCCAGATAAATCTAAAGATCATAAACCGATGTCTTTATTATGGCGATTATCTTTCTATGATGAATTTGATACTTATTATCATAAAAGTGGAGCTTTGAAATATCCAGATAACTTTATGGAATTAGTTAAGTTATTAAAAAGTTTAAAAAAGCAATAATATATGATATATTGTAATTAGGAATGGATGATTATATGTATAACTTTGAATTATTAAAAGGCGAAGAAACTATTGCTATATTTGATGATGTATATATAAGACAAGAAAAGAATGAAAAAGAAACTTCAATAGTCTTAACTAATAAAAGAATGCTGTTTTTAGATTATGATAAATATGATTCACGAGAAATACTAAGAATAGGGAGAAATAGTGACTATTTAAGATATAAAGAAGTTTATTATCAGTTTAATCTTAGTGATATAAAAGAAATTATTTTAAATGAAATTTATAAAGTAATTTTAAAAAATGGTACTAATTTTGAATTTGATAATAAAGATTTATATAAGTTATTAAAAGAAAATATAAAATAAGAAGTTGTTTTAATAATAATTTCTTTTTTTGTGGCTAGTTTATAAAAGTATTTTGTGATGTGTGATATAATATGATTACTTAAGAGGTGGTCTAATGAAACCAGAAATATTTAGAATAGGAAACTTTAGTATTAGATGGTATTCGGTAATGATATTACTTGGAATACTAATAGGATACTTATTAGCTAAAAAAGAAAGTAAGAAGTTTGATTTACCAAAAGATTTTATTTTTGATTTAACATTTTGGATAATCATCTTTGGAATAATAGGAGCAAGGCTTTATTATGTGGCTTTTAATTGGAGTCTTTATAAAAATGATTTGTTAGGAATTTTAGAAGTTTGGAATGGTGGTTTAGCAATTCATGGAGGAATTATTGCTGGTTTAATTACTTTGATAATTTTTTGTAAAATAAAGAAAGTAAATCCTTTTAGAATTACTGATATAGTTGTACCATCTTTAATAATTGCTCAAGCTATAGGAAGATGGGGCAATTTCTTTAATGGAGAAGCTCATGGACCAATTACAACAGTAGAAAATTTAAGACATTTATTTATACCAGAATTTATTATTAAAGGAATGAATATTAATGGAATTTATTATCATCCAACTTTCTTATATGAATCATTATGGTGTATCCTAGGATTTATTATTCTTTTACTAATAAGAAAATTTTATAAATACTTAAAAACAGGGCAATTAACTTGTGTATATATGATGTGGTATAGTATAGGGCGTTTCTTAATTGAATCTTTAAGAACTGATTCTTTAATGTTTTATGGTTTTAAAGTAGCACAAGTAATATCTGTTATTATGTTTACTATTGGTTTTGTAATATTTGTTTATCTGTGTTTTAATAAATTAAAAAAAGGTCTTTATTATGAAAAGAAAGATAAAGTAACAATTAAGAAAAAAATAAAAACTCAATAAATAGTTAAATTGGCATTTTAAGATAATTGTGATAAATTATTGGTGGTGATAAATATGACTTATAGTCCCTTAGTTTTAGCTTATATGGGTGATACAATATATGAACAGTATATAAGAGAATTTTTAATAAAAAGTGGTATAAGTAAAGTTTCTTTATTACAAGAAAAAAGTTTAGATTATGTTAGTGCAAAAAGTCAAAGAAAACATTTAGAAAGACTTTATAATAGTAATTTTTTAACAGAAGAAGAATGTGAGATAATTAAATGGGGTCGAAATGCTAATGGAATTAGGAAGAAAAATGTAGATATTATAACTTATAGATTAGCAACTGGTTTAGAAACTCTAATTGGTAAATTATATTTTGATAATAATAGAGAAAGAATTGAACAAATAATGAATTTTATAGTAGGTGAAAAGTAGTGAAAGTATTTGGTAAAAATGTATTTAATGAATTACGAGATAATATTAAATCTATAAAAAAAGTTTATATAGCAAATAATTTTAGTGACAAAGATATAATTAATTTCATTAAAGAAAATAAGATAAGTTATGAATTTATGGATATTAAAAAAATGGATGGTATGGTTCAAGGGCATCATCAAGGAATTATTATTTCAATAGATGATTATGATTATGTTGATTATAAAACAATGTATAATGATAAAGTTGTAGTTATGTTAGATCATTTAGAAGATCCTCATAATTTTGGAGCTATTATTAGAACATGTGAAGCTGCTGGTATAAAGTCAATTATTATACCAAAAGATAGAAGTGTTAGTGTTACTTCAACAGTTATGAAAACTAGTAGTGGAGCTTTAGAACATGTAGATATTGCAATGGTAAATAATTTAGTTAAAGTAATAAATGATTTTAAGAATAATGGATATTTTGTTTATGCTGCTGATATGGATGGAGATAATTATAAAGATGTAAGTTATGCTGATAAAGTTTTATTAGTAATTGGTAGTGAAGGAAATGGAGTTAGTCGTTTAGTAAAAGAAAATTGTGATCAAATTTTGGCTATCCCTCAATATGGTCATGTAAATAGTTTGAATGCTTCAGTAGCAGCAGCTATATTAATATATGGAATAATTAATAAGTAATAGAGGTGAAGTATGAATTATCAAGATATCAGTGATAGTGAATTAATAAGTATGGTACATGAATCTTCTACTGAAGCAAAAGATTTATTATTTGAAAAATATAGATATATTATCGATGTTGAAACTAAAAAATATCTAAGAATGGCCAAAATTTTAGGATATGAATACAATGATTTAATGCAAGATGCTTTAGTTGGATTTTCTGATGCTTTAAAAAACTTTAGAGATGATAAAGAAGCTTCATTATCAAGTTTTATTACATTGTGTGTTGATCGTAAACTTCAAAGTTCTATTATAAAAGCAGGACGTAAAAAAAATAAGATAATAAATGAATCTTTAAGTTTAGAATATGTTTATCAACAATACGCATCACCTTTAATGGATTTACTTAGTGATCATTCTGAAAATGATCCTTTAGAAAATATTTTAAAAGAAGAGAAATTTAAGGAATTATTGGAAAGTATAAAAAATACCTTATCTGATAGTGAATATGAAGTATATTCGTTGATGATAAATGGTTTAAAGTATGATGAAATAGCTACTTTACTTGATAAAAATTTAAAACAAGTAGATAATACTATTCAAAGAGTTAAGAATAAAATAAAGAAGATATTAGAGAATAGGTGAGAAATTCGTTATAAACGAATTTTTTCCCTTGCTTTTATCTAAATGTTATGTTATATTCTAGTTGAACACGAAAAAGTGTTTTTTTAATACAAAAAAATATGAGGTGGGCTTATGGCAAAGAAAAAAAATGTTAAAGATGTAGCAGAAGAAAAAATAGTTAAGAAGACAAAAAAGAAAAAAGAAGAACTTGAAGAAGAAGTAGAAGAAAAAGTAGAAGAAAAAGAAGTTCTAAAAGAAAAAGAAAAACAAGAAGAAATAGATGAAGAAATAGAAGAAGTAGATGATACAGAAGAAGACTTAGATGAAGACGAATCTGAAGATGATGAATTAGAAGATGAAGAAGAATCTGAAGAAGAGTCTAAAGATGGCAAAAAGAAAGAAAAGAAATCTAAAAAACAAACTAAAAGAGATAGTTATTTTACTTCAGTAAATAAAGAACTTAAGAAAGTAGTATGGCCTAGTTTTGGTTCTGTTGTTAAGTATTCTCTTTGTGTAATAGTTTTCTGTATTGTTTTATGTTTATTCTTTGAGGCTGTAAATTTACTAGCAGCATTCATAAAGGGGTTGTTTCAATAATGGAAAAAGAATGGTATGTTGTTAATACTTATAGTGGACATGAATCTAAAGTAAAAGAAAAGCTTGAACAAAGAGCTGTTTCTATGGGAATGCAAGATAATATATTTAGAGTTATTATTCCTGAAACAACTGAAGTTGAAGTTAAAGATGGAGTAAAAAAAGAAAAGGTTAAAAAGATGTTTCCTGGTTATGTTTTAGTAGAGATGATTATGTCTGATGAAGCATGGTATATTGTTCGTAATACACCAGGCGTAACAGGATTTATTGGATCATCTGGACATAAAGCTAAACCAACGCCATTAATGCCACAAGAAATAGATCGCATTTTATCAACTATGGGAATGAGTAGAGTTGATATTGAATCTGAAATGCAAGTTGGAGATAAGGTTACTATTGTTGATGGACCATTTAAAGGTATGAATGGTGTTGTTGATAGTATCGATCTTGAAAATAACAGATTAAATGTTTTAATAGATTTGTTTGGACAAGAAACTCCTGTTGAAGTTGAATTATTCCAAGTAAATAAACTACAATAGTACTTTTAAGGTACTATTTTTTTGTGTAAGAAAACTCCCAGATAGTCTGGGAGTTCGGTAGAGCTTTAGCGATGAGTCTTTAAAATAAAAACT
>CANQZL010000029.1 GCA_947628325.1 uncultured Bacilli bacterium | reverse complement strand
AGTATGATGAAGTAGCAGATTTAAAAAATAAAGTAAGTTCTTTAGTATCAGCTGAACAAGAAGATATACTAGATTTTGAAGAAGAGCATCGTAATCAGATTAGAGAAATTGCTAAAAAACAGCTAATATTAACTCCATATAGTGATCAACCTATAAAGAAATGGACTGTTAATTAATTATTGACTAAATAAAAAAATTTGTTATAATTTATACATACAAGCGATGAGTGGGTTGGCAACCATGAGCTATATAAAATAAGGTGATTTCTTCTAGAAATAAGTAGGATGGAACCGCGGGTAATTACTCGTTCCTACATATATTCTAGAAGTTTTTTATTTATTAGAAAGAGGGAAAAAATATGGAAAAAATCAAAATGGAAGATATTGTTAATTATTGCAAACAATATGGTTTTATTTTTCAAGGAAGTGAAATATATGGAGGATTATCTAATACATGGGATTACGGACCATTAGGAAGAGAATTAAAAGAAAATGTTCGTCGTGCTTGGTGGAAAAAATTTATCCAAGAAAATCCTTATAACTATGGTCTTGATGCAGCAATCTTAATGAATCCTGAAGTTTGGGTAGCTAGTGGACACGTTACTAATTTTAATGATCCATTAATTGATTGTAAAAAATGTAAAAGTCGTCATCGTGCTGATAAACTTATTGAAGAATTTACTAATGGTAAAGAAACAGCCGATGGTTGGGATAATGAAAAAATAGAAAAATTTATTGCTGATAATCATATCAAATGTCCTAAATGTGAAAGTGAAGATTTTACACCAATCAGAAAATTTAACTTATTATTTGAAACTCATCAAGGAGTTACAGAAGACTCTAAATCAAAGGTTTATTTACGTGGTGAAACTGCTCAAGGAATATTTGTTAATTTCTTAAATGTTCAAAGAAGTATGCGTGCTAAAGTTCCATTTGGTATTGGTCAAACAGGAAAAAGTTTTAGAAATGAAATAACACCTGGTAATTTTACTTTTAGAACTAGAGAATTTGAACAAATGGAATTAGAATTCTTTTGTAAACCAGATACTGATTTAGAATGGTTTGGTTATTGGAAGACCTATTGCATTGATTGGTTAAAATCATTAGGAATTAAAAATGAAAACCTAAGATATCGTGATCATACAAAAGAAGAATTATCTTTCTATAGTAAAGCAACTACCGATATTGAATTTATGTTTCCTACTGGTTGGGGAGAATTATGGGGAATAGCTGATCGTACAGATTATGATTTAACTGTTCATATGGAACATTCTAAACAAGATTTAAGATACTTAGATCCTGAAACTAATGAAAAATATACTCCTTATGTTATAGAACCATCTTTAGGATTAGATCGTGCTATTTTAGCTTTCTTATGTGATGCTTATCAAGTAGAAGAACTAGATAATAAAGAAACTAGAGAAGTATAAAAAATCCATCCAGCTCTAGCTCCAATTAAAGCCACCATATTACCTCTTATAAAAAAGGTTCATAAAGATAAAGCTATGGAAGTTTATGCTAAATTATGTAAGGAATTTATGGTTTCTTATGATGAATCTGGTTCAATAGGTAAAAGATATCGTCGTAATGACGCCGTTGGTACACCATTTAGTATTACTATAGATGATGAAACTCTAGAAAATAATACTGTTACAGTAAGAGATCGTGATACTATGGAACAAATCAAGTTAAATATTGATGAATTAATACCATATATAAAGGAAAAAATCGATTTTTAACATATTTTTATTAAAATAGAGTAAAGAATATTTAAAAAGGTATTCTTTTTTCTTAAACTTATTGAAAAAGTTTTAAGAATTAGTTATAATAAAATGGTAAATTAGTATAGGAGGCTTACTATGGCATTTAGCATAAAAAAAATATTTGAAACAGTTGACGATGATGATCAAAAATTATCTGCTAGTGAAGATGATTACTATGCAGGAGAAAGTAAAGATATAGATAATAGTTCTAATAAAATGATTCTTTTAGAGCCACGAGCTTATTCTGAATCTCAACAAATTGCTGATCATTTAAAAAATCGTAATAGTGTAGTAGTTAATTTAAAAAGAGTTACTTCTGATCAAGCAAAAAGAATTATTGACTTTTTAAGCGGTTGCATTTATGCTATTGGTGGAACTATGCAAAAAGTTGGTGTTGGCATATATCTATGTACACCAAAAAATGTAAATGTTCAAGGTAAAATCAGTGACGATAGCAGTAAAGAGCAGGAAAAAACTGAAGAAGATATTGAATGGTAAAAAAATAAACCTTCTCTTTGCTGAAGAGGTGGGTTTATGGAAAAATTTAGCATTAGTATTAACGGCTACAACAAAGTAGAAGTTAATAAATTTGTTAGTGATGTAACTAGCGAATATGAAAATATGCTGTTAAGATTAAAAGAAAGTGATAAAGAAATTTCTTTACTTAAAGAGCAACTAAAACAATATAAAAATTTAGAATCAACATTAAATAAAGCTCTTTTAGTTGCTGAAGATTCTTCTAATCAAATTAAAAACATCGCCAAAGATGAAGCCAAATTAATTATTGAAACAGCTAAAAAAAATGCTTCAGTTATTGTAAATGACGCTTTATTAAAAGCAGAAAAAACAGAAATTGAAACAGATACTTTAAGAAGAAGTTTAAAAATATATAAATCTCGTGTTAAAGAGATTATCGAAGAACAATTAACAATGATTAATGATATGGAAAATACTGAACTAGAAAGAAGAGATGACTAATCTCTTCTTATTTATTGTTTTTATAAAATTCTTTATATAACTTAGATAATGCTCTTTTTTCAATGCGTGAGACATAACTTCGTGATATTTTTAATTCTTTAGCTATCTCTTTTTGAGTATGTTCTTCACTATTATAAAGTCCATATCTTTTAATAATTATATCTTGTTCTCTAGAACTTAATATATTTAAATATTTATGTAATAATTCAATATTCATATTATTAAAAATTAAAGTTGGTAAATCAGTATCTAAAGAAGGTAAGACATCTATTAAAGATATTTCATTCCCATCTTTATCTAAGCCAATATAATCATTTAAACTAATATCATTATTATATTTTTTATTACTTCTAAAATGCATTAATATTTCATTCTCGGCACATTTAGCTATATAAGTCGTTATTTTAATCTTTTTACTATCATCATAACTATCTATTCCTTTAATTAAGCCAATCGTTCCAATACTTATTAAATCATCAGTAGAAATATTTTTATCTTCAAACCTTTTTGCTATATGAGCTACTAGTCTTAAATTATGTTCAATTAATTTATTTCTGGCTTCCATATCTCCATTTTTCATTTTTAATATACATTCTTGTTCTTCTTTTTCATTTAAGGGAGGAGGAAAAACATTATTAGAATAACTACCAGTAAAAAAGAACAATCCTTTAAAAAAATTAATTAACTTCCAAAACATTAAACCACCTAAATAATTATATTAAAAGAACCATTTAAAAATTACTTAATAAATGTTATAATCTTTAATAACAGGGATTTGATTTTATGAAAAAATTTATAACTTTTATATCAATAATCTTAATTTTAAGTTTATGTTCTTGTAATAATAATACTAAAGAATATAAATTAATTGAAATAACAGGAATTGATTTACTAAATAATCTTAATAATGGCGATAAAAAATTTATTTTAGCAACTTATAGTACTGCCAAAGATAGTAATGAAGAATTTCTAAATTCCTTAAAACAAGCAGCTCAAAATATTCAAACAAATATATATTATATGGATATTAAACACGTTGATAGTATTAGTATGTTCAATATAATCGAATTTTTAGAAATCAACTATACGACTAATTCTTATACAATTTTTGATAAAGGTAGTATAACAAAAACATTTACTTATTCAAGCTATCAACAAATGTATCAAGACTTACGAGCTTCAAGAAGTGAAGATGAATTAGAACTGCAAAGTAATGAAGATATGCAAAAAACTCTAACGGAAGCTAAAAAAGATTATGAAGAAGGCAATATCGGCTATGCCTTTGATAAATTAGGTACTTGTTGGACATTAGATGAAGCAAAAGAATTCTTTCAAAATAACCAATATTTAAATTTAATTAATAATTGGGAAACCTATGAATATACAGATATGAAAAATAGTAAAATTGCTTATCATTCAATAACTTTTATAAATGGAGCTAATTACTATTTAGGCATTACAAAAGAAGGAGAAGTAAGTAATTTTACTAAACCAGATAATATTATGGATTATGATACTGTTTACTTTAAACTAAAAGATGATATAATATATACTAGTAAAAGTGATAATGGTACTTATAAGAAAAAATATGAAGTAAAAAATATTGATAAACTTCATTTCAATGTTAAAGACTTAGAAAATAATAAAGAATATAACTTTATAAGGGGCGATTAAAATGAAAAAAAGTTTAATATTAGTAATAATTTGTTTGTGTTTATTATTAACGGGATGTGGTAATAAATATAAAGGATATTGGTGTAATTATGATGAAACTGCTACCATAGTTGTTTTACTAAATCGTGATAATACTGAAAAAGAAAGAGAAATAATTTCTAATAAGATAGAAGAATTTCAAAATGTAATAAGTAATTCTTATTATAGTAGAGAAGATTATGCTAAAGAATTAGGTAGTGATATAGATAATCTTGATATATATGATACTTTTGTTATTCAATTTGAATCTCTTGATTCAATTGGCACATATATTGAAGAATTAGAAAAATTAAACGGGGTTAAAAGTGCTGAACAAAGTAATGCTAAAACCAATATATCTTTATATAATATAGAAGATTTTGGTAAATATACTTATACTAATTCTGATGAAGCTACTGAAGCAGATTTAGAAAAAGGACATTATAAAATTAAAAATGGTGTTATTACTTTTACTCCTGATGATGAAAATGCTAAAACTAAACTTCTTTATATAAAAGATGGCTTATTATGTGGGGATGCTAATTGTACAG
This sequence comes from uncultured Bacilli bacterium, assembly GCA_947628325.1. Taxonomy (GTDB): domain Bacteria; phylum Bacillota_I; class Bacilli_A; order RF39; family UBA660; genus Coprovivens. The sequence goes on along the minus strand of CANQZL010000029.1, from coordinate 6,696 downwards.
AGATATATGCTTCATCTAATTCATCTTGTTCTAGTAAAAATGAATAAAACTACTTAGGTAGTTTTTTTTAAATACTTTTTAAGTTATAATATATATGAGGTATTAAATATGACTGATTTATATAAACCAACTTACTATGTTAAAGATATCTATTCTATTAATTATGATAAATTAAAAAAGTTAAATATTAATTATTTAATATTTGATTTAGATAATACTATTGCTGATAGTAAAGTAAAAAGACCATCTTCTAAAGTAATTTCTTTATTTAAAACATTAAAAGATATGAATTTTAAAATATTTATTATTTCAAATGCTTTTAAACATCGTTTAAAACCATTTATAGATGTTTTAGATATAAAGTATTATTATTTATCTTTTAAACCTTTAAAAAGGTCATATAAAGCTTTATTAAAAGATAATAAGATACCTCTTGAACAAATAATTGCTATTGGTGATCAAATATTTACGGATATTTATGGTGCTAATAAAATGAATATTAAATGTATCTTAGTAGATAAAATATCTAACAATGAATCTATAATAACTAAACTAAGTAGAATAAGAGAAAATAATTTAATAAAAAAGACTAAAATTATTGAAAGAGGTAAGTATTATGAGTAAATGTATTGGTTGTGGAGTTATCCTTCAAAATAAAGATAAAAACAAAGTAGGATATACCCCAAAAGAAAAAATAACAAATAATATGTATTGTGAAAGATGTTTTAAAATAAATAATTATAATACTAAATTCATTACTAAATTAGATAATATTAATTCTTATATAATATCTAATATTAATAAAAAAGCTAAATACGTTTTATTCTTAATAGATTATTTAAATATAAGTACTGAAACAATAAATACTTATCATCAAATAAAAGTAAAGAAATCTTTAGTAATAAGTAAATTAGATATTATACCTAAATCAATTAATAAAGAAAAATTAATTAACTTTTTAAAAACTAATTATAATATTCAAGATGAAATATTTTTTCAAAGTACTAAAAAGAATTTAAATACTTTATCTTTAATAAATTATTTAGAAACAAATAATATAAAAGAAGTTTATATATTAGGATATGCTAATAGTGGTAAATCAAATCTTATAAATAAAATAAATGGAATATATAATGATAAAGTAAACAAAGTAACTACTAGTTCTATTCCTAATACAACAATTGATTTTATTAAAATAAAAGTAAATGATAATCTAACTATTATAGATTCTCCTGGTTTTGTTTATGAAAATACCATTTATCAAAGTAATGAGTATGATTTAATAGAAAGAATTAATCCTAAGAAATTTTTAAAACCACGTACATTTCAAACTAAAAAGAATACTTCATTTTTAATTGAAGATCGTATAAGAATAGATGCTAATAGTCTTAATAGTTTTACTTTTTATATTAGTAATGAATTAGATATTAAAAGAGTTTTTAATAATAATTCATTATTAGAAGAAAATACTATTTCTCTAGATATCTTAAATAATAGTGATTTAGTAATAAAAGGTCTTGGTTTTATAAATATTAAAAAACCTTGTACTATTAAGGTATATGCAAAAGATATAAATCTATTTGAAGTAAGAAAATCACATTTTTAGGAGGCTTATATGACAAAAATAAAAATAATGAGTGAAAATTTAGCTAATAAAATAGCGGCTGGAGAAGTTGTAGAAAAGTGTGCTTCAGTAGTTAAAGAATTAGTTGAAAATAGTATTGATGCAAAATCTAAGTCTATTAAAATTGAATTATTAGATGGTGGCTTAAAAGAAATCAAAGTAATTGATGATGGAAGTGGTATGGAACATGATGATGCTTTATTATCATTTCAAAGACATGCTACTAGTAAACTTTTAAGAGAAGATGATTTATTTTTTATAAATACCTTAGGATTTCGTGGTGAAGCATTACCATCAATCGCCTCTGTATCTGAAGTAGACTTAATAACTTGTGCTTCAAAAGTAGGTACGCATATTCATATTAAAGGTGGTAAATTAGAAATAGATGAACCAGCTGATGCTAGAATAGGAACTATTATTACAGTAAATAATTTATTTTATAATACCCCAGCTCGTTTAAAATACTTAAAAAGTGAACAATATGAATTAGCTAATACTGTATCTTTTATTGAAAAATTATCTTTATCATATCCCGAAATTAAATTTGAACTAACTAATAATGGTAAAACAATTGTTAAAACAAGTGGTTCTAATAATTTACTTAAAACAATTCATGAAATATATGGTTTATCTATATCTAGTAAAATGCTTGAAGTAAAAGGTTCTACTGATGATTATGATATGGAAGGATATATTTGTAAACCCGAAATATTAAAATCTAATCGTAACCATATGATTACCATAGTAAATGGCCGTGTAGTAAGAAATAATGATTTAAATAGAGCTATAAATGATGCTTATTATACATATAAACCTGATATTAAGTTTCCTATAGTAATATTAAAATTTGAAACAGATCCAACACTTATTGATGTGAATATTCATCCTACTAAACAAGATATAAAACTAAGTAAAGTAAATGAATTATATAACATGATTGTTGATACTATAAAAAATAAATTGTATCAAGAATTATTAATACCAGATGCTATAAAAAAAGAAGATAATGATATTAGTTTGCCAACTTCCATGATTAAAAATGAAGTAGTTAATGATAAAGTTGCTAATAATGAGATTAAGGAGATTAATTATCAAACCGAATTAGATTTAAGTGTTAAAGAAAAAGAAGAAGACTATACAACAACTAAACAACCAGATTTAATTATTAATAATGAATTAAAAAAATTAGTATTATATCCCGTTGGTTTAGCTTTAGGAACTTATATAATTGCTCAAAATGAAGAAGGAATTTATTTAATAGATCAACATGCTGCTCAAGAAAGAATTAATTATGATAAATATTTAAAAGCTTTAAAAGAAAAAGAAATTACCACAGTTGCTCCTTTATTTCCTATAAATATTGAATTAAGTTCCAGTGATTATCTAACTATTAAAGAACATTTAAATATTTTAACAGATATGGGTTTTGTTGTTGAAGAATTTGGTTATAATACATATACAATTAAAGAACATCCTACTTGGTTAAAAGAAGGCTATGAAGAAGAATCAATCCATAAAATATTTGATTCAATAATTAGTATTGGTAATCGTTTTGATCGAGTAAAATTTAATGAACATATAGCAATAACTTTAGCTTGTAAAATGTCTATTAAAGCCAATACAAGAATTAGTACAGAAGCTCAAGAAGAAATCTTAAATGAATTAGTCAAGACTGATAATCCCTATAATTGTCCTCATGGAAGACCAACAATAATAAAATTTAGTATTTATGATTTAGAAAAAATGTTTAAAAGAGCTATGAATTAAAAAGTATAGTAATTAAAGTTATTAATTAAGAGGTAACTATTTAAAGCCTAGTTAAGTTTAAGTATTTAACTAGGTTTTTATATTCTTTAAATTACTCATTATAATTTTTCCTTAATCTTTTATCATTATGTTATAATATGGAAGAAAAGGACTGATTACTATGATTATTGTCATAACCGGACCAACTGGAGTAGGTAAAACTAAACTTAGTATAGCACTAGCTAAAATATATAATGGTGAAATAATAAACGCTGATTCAATGCAAGTTTATAAAGGAATGAATATAGGAACAGCTAAAGTAACTAAAGAAGAAAAAGAAGGCATTCCCCATCATTTATTAGATATAAAAGAATTAAATGAAGACTACAATTTATATCAGTATCAAATAGATTGTCGTCATAAAATAGACGAATTAAAAGCTAAAAAGAAAGTTCCTATTATTGTAGGAGGAACTGGTCTTTATATTAAAGCTGCCTTATTTGATTACAAGTTATCTTATGAAGAAAAAAAAGATGAAGATTTTAAAGACCTAAGTAATGAAGAAATATATCAAAAAATCATGTTACATGATAGTAATATTCAAATAGATAAAAATAATCGTCGTCGTTTAGTAAGATGTTTAAATAAAATAAATAAAGATACTCTTCTAGTTAAAGAAAAACCTAAATTACTTTATGATGACGTTATATTTATAGGCCTTACTACTAATACAGATAATTTATATAATATAATTGATAAAAGAGTCGATAAGATGCTTTTAGGTTTAGTTGATGAAGTTAAAGAATTATATTCTAAGTATAAAGATAGTCGTGCTTTAAAAACAGCCATAGGGTATAAAGAATTAATAGAATTCTTTGAAAATAGAATATCATTTAATGAAGCGATAGAATTAATTAAAAAGAATTCTCGAAATTATGCTAAAAGACAATATACATTCTTTAAAAATCAATTAAGTTTAAACTGGTTTAATGTTAATTATAGTAATTTTGATACAACAATAAACGAAATAGTAGACTTTATTGAAAGGAATAAAAAATGATTGAAGTAGAAAAAATATCTAAGATATTTAAAAAAAATATTAATAAAAAAGAAACTATCGACTTATATGCTGATAAAGATATTAGTTTTACTGCTAAAGAAGGAGAAATACTTGGTATTTTAGGACCTAATGGAGCAGGAAAAACTACATTACTTAGAATATTAGCTGGTATTATGACTGAATCATCTGGAACTATTAAAATAGATGGTAAAACTTATCAAAAAAATGATACAGAAATAAAAAGAAATATTGCTTTTTTATCAGGAAATACAAAATTATATAAAGATTTATCACCATATGAATTATTTGAAATGTGTTTAGAATACTATAAAATAGATAAAAAAGATGGAACAGAAATAATCGCTAAATTAGCTAAAGAATTTGCAATCGAAAGTTTTCTTCATCAACGAATAAATACTTTATCTACTGGGCAATTACAAAGAGTAAATATAATGAGATGTATTTTACATAATCCTAAGTATTATATTTTTGATGAAGCAACCAGTGGTTTAGATATAATTTCTAGTAAAGTAATTCTAGATTTTATAAAAAAAGAAAAAAAGAATAATAAATGTATTATTTATTCAACACACTATATGGAAGAAGCTGAAAATATTTGTGATCGTGTTATTCTTATTCATAAAGGACAAATAATTAAAGAAGGACGTCCAAAGGATATTATAAAAGAGACTAAAACAACTAATTTAAGAGACGCTTTTTTCAAAATAATAGGTGGTGAAATAGATGAATAATATATTAATTACTATAAAAAAAGAAATAAGAAGTATTTTTAGAGATAAAAAAGCTCTTATGGCAATGTTTGTTTATCCAATTCTTATACCAGTTATGGTTATTCTCTATGGTAGTATTTATGAAAATGTTGATACTGAAGAAGTAACTTATACTATAGGTATCGATTATGATTTAAACACTGAAGAAGAAAGTATCTTTAAAGAAATGAATATAAATTATATTAAATATGATAATTTTCAAGATATGGAAAAATCTTATAAAGATAATGAAATAGAAGGCTATCTTTCATATAATAAAAAAGATAATATCTATAATATATATGTTAATACTGGTTCTTCAAGTGGTCTAACAACCTATGAAATTATTAATAATTATTTAGAAACTTATAGTAACTTCTTAACTAATGAATATTTAATTAGTGAAAATATTGACTTAGATAAAGCCTATAATCATTTTACTATTGAAGAACATGAGTTAAATGAAAATAATTATTTTGTTGTTTTATTATTTGGCATATCATTAACATACGTTATTTTATCTATTTGTATTGCAACAAGTAATATGGCAATATCAACTACGGCAACTGAAAAAGAAAATGGAACATTAGAAACTATTTTGACTTTCCCTATAAAGAAAAAAGAATTAATATTAGGCAAATACTTTTCTTCTGTAATAGTTGGTTTTATAGCCTCTCTAATTAGTTTAATTTTCTTAGTACTTAGTTTATTTATTGGTAGTAAATTCTACGAAGTATTTAGTGGTTTTAATATTAACTTATCATTATTTAGTATATTAGGAAGTATTATAACAGTCTTTGGTGCATCAATATTTATTGGTGGTGTTGCTTTACTTTTAACTGCTTTTGCTAGAAGTTATAAAGAAGCTCAAAGTAAAATAAGTTTGATTAATATGATATGTATGATACCTATGTTTATCTCAATTCTAGAAGTTAAAATTTCTACTATTTATTATTTAATTCCTATTTGTAATTTTGAACAAATATTAAATGATTTATTTTTTAATAATATAAGTATTATAAATATATTAATTACTTTAATTTCTACTATTATTTATACAGCTATATTAATTATCTTTATTATTAAAGCTTATAATAGTGAAAAGATTTTATTTACAGATTAAAAGAGCATTTATAAAAATGCCCTTTTTAATTTTCTGTAAATTCTAAATATACTTTTTCATCAAAGTTATGCTCTTTATCATCACGATTAAGTTCACTTAATTTTTGAGAATCAATTAAGAAATAAGAATGATCTAAAATATCTTCACCACTTGCTGTAATAGGATCGTCCCAAGTCAAGTCTAAATGATACCATTTATTATCTAGATAAACAGCATTCCATACATGATTTGCCGAAGATATTTTAAAGTTAGGAATATTTAACTTATCTAATATAACAGCCATTGTATCAGCATATCCACTACAAATAGAGTAGTGATCATATAAAACTCCACCAATTCTTGATGAATCATATTCACTTTCATTACCATTTCC
>CANQZL010000028.1 GCA_947628325.1 uncultured Bacilli bacterium | reverse complement strand
TATTAACCTTGTTTTTGTTTGTGTTTTGGATTTTCACAAATAACCATTATTTTTCCTTTTCTTCTAATAATTTTGCACTTTGCGCAAATTTTTTTAACTGATGGTCTTACTTTCATAATTGTACCTCCATTTATCTTTTATTCCATATTATGCGCCCACGTGTTAAATCATAAGGCGATAATTCTATTGTTACTGTATCACCTGGTAAGATACGAATCATATTAACGCGCATTTTACCAGAAACGTAGGCTTTTACAGTATGTCCATTAGGTAATTCTACTATTGGATCTCCACCTTTAATGATTTCGACCACTTTACCTTCTACTTCAATTTTTTCTTCTTTAGCCATTTTTATATCTCCTATATAATTTTTATAACCTGAGTTTTGTGATGTTGATAACTTTTTAGTTATCAACATCCTCACTCTTAAGAATTTCTTCAATGCAATTATAAGTTTGTTCATAGTCATTACTTGATTCTACTACTTCTAATTTATTTCTTTCTTTGTAGTAATCTAGTAATGGATTAGTAACATCTAAATAGGTCTTAAAACGAATTTTAAATGTTTCTTCGTTGTCATCTTTTCTTTCAACTAACTCACTACCACACTTATTACATATTCCATCCTTTTTAGGTTTTAATTCTTGAAAATATTTATTATAACTTGCTCCACATGTAGAGCAAACTATTCTACCAAGAACTCTTTTCATAGCTTCTTCTTCAGTAATATTTAAGTAAATAGCAACATAGTTATCTATATTTAATTCAGCAAAAATATTATCTAGAGTTTTAGCTTGATTAATGTTTCTTGGATAGCCATCTAAAATGAATTGTTTATCTTTAATTGATTTTAATTCATTTTTTAATAGTTCAGTAATTATTTCATCACTGACTAATTCGCCTTTTGATATTATTTTGTCAATTTCTTTTCCTAATTCTGTTCCCTTTTTAATCTCTGCTCTTAGTAAATCGCCTGTTGATAAATGAAGATAGCCTCTTTTTTCTTCTAAAAGAGCACTTTGAGTTCCTTTACCAGCAGCAGGGGGAGCTATAAATATTATATTTTTCACTTTTTACCTTCTTATTCCAGCCCTATGACTACGGCTTATTAAACTACTTTCTAATTGTTTATAAGTTTCTATTGCAACACCTACAACAATTAATAATCCTGTTCCTCCAATTGTTACAGTACTAGATAGTCCTGAGAAATTAGAGAATAATATAGGTAGTCCCGCAATTATAATTAAGAATAGGGATCCAACTACTGTTAGTTTTCCTAATACGTTACTTACGTATTCAATAGTATCATTACCAGGTCTTACTCCTGGAATGTATGCACCACTTTTACTTAAGTTTTTAGACATTTCTTCAGGATTCATTTGTAGGAATGTATAAAAATATCCAAATAAGAATATTAATACTATATATAAGATAAATCCTGTTAATGATGTATTAACGATATAAGTATTAACAAAGTTAATTGCTGTCTCGTTTTTAATTAAATTAACAATTGTAACAGGGATTGTTAATAAAGTTGATGCAAATATTACTGGAAGAACTCCAGCAGCATTTATTTTGATTGGAAGGAAATTTTGATGTCCTCCATAAGCACTATTTGTTCTATTAGCATATTGGATAGGGATTCTTCTTTCAGCAAGTTGAATCCAAACCATTCCAACAATTATTAATAAATATATGATTACAAATGAAGCAAATAGTAGTGAACCTATAATGTTATTAAAGGTTCCAGCAAGAACTAATTCTTGGAATGCAGTAATGAATATTCTAGGCATAGATTGTAAAATACCAGCCATTATAAATAGAGATATACCATTACCAATTCCTCTTTTAGTAATTTGATCTCCTAACCATAATAGTAAACATGTACCAGCAGTTAAGACTACTGTTGTTTTTAAAATAGTTAGAACATCGGTAGTATTAGCATATACGACAGTAAAGATATAACCTTGAACAAAAGCAAATAGAACACCTAAATATCTAGTTATTTTATTTATCTTTTGTTTACCTGTATATCCTTGTTCTTTTAGTTCTTTAAAATATGGTATGATGTCCATTTGTAATAATTGAGTAATAATTTGAGCTGTAATATATGGAGTTACACCTAAGGCAAAGATAGAGAATGATTTAAGTCCTCCACCTGTCATTAGGTTAAAGATTTCTAGGAAACCTAATTCTTCATATACTGTACTAACCCATGGTACGGTAATTGTACTTCCAAAACTAAATATTGCTAAACAAAATAGTGTAAAATATATTCTTTTTCTTAAATCTTTATTTGAGCGATTAAATAGCTGTTTTAGATTAGAAAACATACTAAATCACCTCAGCTTTTCCGCCAGCACTTTCGATTTTTGTAACGGCTGAACTTGAGAATCTATTTGCTTTAATAGTTAATTTCTTTTCTAGTTCACCATCGCCTAAGACTTTTACGCCACAAAGTTGTTTTTTGATAATACCCTTTTCTTTTAATATTTCAGGAGAAACAACATCTCCATCATTAAAATGTTTATTTAAATCACTTAAATTAATTGTTGCATATTCTACTCTAAATTTTGCATTGTTAAATCCACGTTTTGGAACTCTTCTATATAATGGAGTTTGTCCACCTTGGAACCAAGCTGAAATGCTTGCTCCTGAACGTGATTTTTGCCCTTTTTGACCTCTTGTAGATGTTTTACCCATTCCACTTCCAGGTCCACGGCCAACTCTTTTTCTAACTTTTGCTTCTGGAGAAGCATTTAATTCGTTTAATTTCATATTATAGCTCCTCAACTTTCTTTCCTCTTAAAGCTGCAACTTGTTCAGGAGTTTTTTGCATCTTAAGAGCTTCTAAAGTAGCTTTTGCAACATTTATTTTAGTATTTGATCCAAGTGATTTTGAAACTATATCACGTACTCCAGCAAGTTCAAGAACATCTCTGGCAGAACCACCAGCGATAACTCCAGTACCTTCTGTAGCAGGTTTAATTAGGACTTGAGCACGTCCAACTTTTCCTATAGCTTCGTGTGGAATTGTTCTATTATCAATTAATGAAACTTTTGTTACGTTTTTATTTGCTGCTTGAATAGCTTTTTTAATAGCTTCTGGAACTTCATTAGCTTTTCCAGTTCCAATTCCTACTAAGCCTTTTCTATTCCCAACAACTACTGTTGCTGAGAATCTAAAGTGACGTCCACCTTTTGTAACTTTAGTTACACGGCCAATAGAAACAACTTTTTCTTCAAGCAAGTTTTTCTTAGAGTCCATTTTTGTTTTTGGCATAATCTGTACCTCCCTCTTAGAATTCTAGTCCATTTTCACGTGCTGCTTCTGCTAAAGCTTGAACACGTCCGTGGTAAAGGTATCCACCTCTATCGAAAACTACTTTTTTAATTTTTAATTTTTTAGCTTTTTCAGCAATGTCTTTACCAACTAATTTGGCACCTTCAACATTACCACCATTTTTAATTTTTAATTCGACAGATGAAGAGCTAGCTAGAGTAACGCCCTTAACATCATCGATAATTTGAGCAAATATTTGTGTATTTGATCTAAATACGTTTAATCTAGGACATTCTGCAGTACCACTTATATTTTTACGAATACGAGCATGTCTTTTTTTACGCATATCATTTCTTGATTCTTTAACTATCATAATATCTCGACTCCTTACCCTTATTTAGCTGCTTTCTTACCTTCTTTACGACGAACATATTCACCTTTATAACGTATACCTTTACCTTTATATGGTTCAGGTTCTCTTACGCTACGAATATTAGCCGCAAATTCAGCAACTCTTTGCTTATCAATTCCTGAAATAGTTATTTCAGTATTACTTACTTGTTCTGCTTTTAATCCAGCAGGAACTTCTATAATTACTGGATGTGAATAACCAGCACTTATATTTATTTTATTTCCTTGTACTTGAAATCTATATCCTACACCAACAGCTTCTAAGCCTTTTTGATAGCCTTCTTTAACTCCAATAATCATATTGTTTATTAAAGCATTTGTTGTACCGTGTAGTTGTTTTGATACTTTATTATCATTTGGTCTTTTTGTAATTATTTTGCCTTCAACTTCTTCAACTGTAATAACGTCTGATTTTTCATAAGTTAGTTCACCTTTTGGTCCTTTAACAGTTATAGTATTATTATCAATGTTTACAGTAACGCCTTCTGGTATTACTAATTCTCTTTTTCCTATTCTACTCATAACTTTTTTCCTTACCAAATGTAGGCAAGTACTTCTCCTCCTAGACCAGCTTCACGAGCTTCTTTATCAGTCATTAATCCTTTTGAAGTTGAAATGATGGCAATTCCTAAACCGTTAAGAACACGAGGAATTTCATCACTTTTGGCATAGACACGTAATCCAGATTTAGAAATTCTTTTTAAACCTGTTATAACTCTTTCCTTTTTATTCCCATACTTAAGTGTAATATTTAATTTATCGCCTTTAGTATTTTTTTCATAACTATAATCGGCAATATAGCCTTCACGTTTTAAGATTTCAGCAATTCCTAAAGTCATTTTTGAACCTAAAACTTCAACATTTTCATATCTCATTTGATTTGCATTACGTATTCTTGTAAGCATATCTGCTATTATATCTGATACCATAGTCTAAATTCCTCCTTTCTACCAACTTGACTTTTTAACGCCAGGTATTTGTCCGTTATTTGCTAATTCTCTAAAGCAAATACGGCATAATTTATATTTGCGTAGAACTCCGTGAGGACGTCCACATCTTTCGCAACGAGTATAAGCTCTTGATTTAAATTTTGCAGGTCTTTGTTGTTTTACTTTTAAACTTGTCTTTGCCATAAATATTTTCCTCCTCCTTCTACTTTCTAAATGGCATTCCGAATTCGTCTAATAATTCTAATGCTTCTTCATTTGTTTTGGCTGTGGTTACGAATACAATATCCATACCTCTTATTTTTAGTACTTGATCGTAATCTATTTCAGGGAATATAATTTGTTCTTTTATTCCTAATGTATAATTTCCTTTACCATCAAATGCCCCTTTTGAAATTCCTCTAAAGTCTCTAACACGAGGAAGAGCAACTTTAATTAGTTTTTCCATAAAATTATACATGTTTTCACCACGTAATGTAACTTTTGCTCCAATTACTTGGCCTTCTCTTATTTTAAAGCCAGCTATTGATTTACGAGCTTTTGTTACAACAGGTTTTTGACCAGCTATAAGTTCTAGGTCTTTAACTGCTGCTTCAATAAATTTTGAATCATGTGAAGCTTCTCCAACTCCCATATTTATTACTATTTTTTCTAGTTTAGGAACTTCCATAACTGATTTATAGTTAAATTTTTTCATTAGAGAGCCAACGATTTGTTCATTATATAATTTTTTAAATGTACTCATATCTTCACCCACTAACTAGCTTTCTTTTCTGTTTTTTTTGTTGTTTTTGTCGCTTTTGTTGTCTTTGTTGTTTTAGTTGTTTTAGCTTTAGCAGTAGTTTCTTCTTTTACTTCTTTAACTGTTTCTTTCTTTGGAGCTTTTTTTGTTTCTTTTTTAGTTTCTTCTACTACTTTTACGTTAGATACATGGATTGGTGCTTCCATATCAATGATAGAACCCACTTCATTCATACGATTTGGTTTTTGATGTTTTTTAATCATATTAATTCCTTCAACTATTACTTTATTTTCTTTTTTCATAGTTTTAAGAACTCTTCCTTCTTTGCCTTTATCTTTTCCAGCAAGAATTTTTACATTATCTCCAACTTTAACTTTCATATTGATAGTTCCTTCCTATAATACTTCAGGTGCAAGTGAAACAATTTTCATAAAATCTTTTTCACGAAGTTCACGAGCAACAGGTCCTAAAACTCTAGTTCCGATTGGACTCTTATCTTCTCTGATTAAAACACATGCATTATCATCAAATTTAATGTATGATCCATCAGATCTTCTAACACCTTTTACTGTTCTAACGATTACTGCTTTAACAACTTTTCCTTTTGGAACATTACTATTTGGAATAGCTTTTTTTACTGTTCCAACTACGATATCACCAATGTTACCACTTTTAACTTTACTTCCGCCAACTACTCTAATTACTAGTAATTCACGAGCACCAGAGTTATCAGCAACTTTAAGTCTTGATTCTTGCATTACCATAATGATACCTCCTATAGGATTACAGCCTCAACTAGTACCTCAGCAAGTTCATATCTCTTTGTTTTAGATAATGGTCTTGTACTAGTAATCTTAACTGTATCTCCTTCTTTAGCTTTATTTAGCTCATCATGAGCTGTATATTTTTTTGAGTATTTAACTCTTTTTCCATAAAGTGGATGCTTTTTATATGTTTCAACTAAAACAGTAATAGTTTTATCGTTTTTAGCACTTACAACTTTACCGATTAATGATGTTCTTTTAGTTTCTTCCATTATTTTTCGCCTCCATTTTCTCTTTCTTTTAGTATTGTTTGCATTCTAGCAACATTTTTTCTTAGTTCACGAATTCTTGATGGTTTTTCTAATGAACCAGTTGATTGTTTTAGTCTTAAGTCAAATAATTCTTTTTTAGATTCTTTGATTTTTGAAACTAATTCTTCATCAGATAAAGCTCTTAGTTCTTTTACTACTTCATTAACTTTCATTAGATTCACCACCCTTGTCTTCTTTCTTAACTATTTTGCAAGTTATTGGTAGTTTGTGTGATGCAAGTCTTAAAGCTTCTCTAGCTGTTTCTTCGTTTACTCCACCAACTTCAAACATAATTTTTCCTTTTTTAACAACGGCTACCCATTGTTCAACGTTTCCTTTACCTTTACCTTGACGAACACCTAATGGTTTCTTAGTTATTGGTAAATGTGGGAAAATGTTAATCCATACTTGGCCTCCACGTTTCATATAACGTGTCATAGCTATACGAGCTGCTTCAATTTGTTGAGCAGTAATATAACTACCTTCATTAGCCATTAAACCAAATTCTCCAAATGATAATTTAGTATTACCTTTAGCACGGCCTTCGTATGATAAACGATGTTGCTTACGATATTTAGTTCTTTTTGGCATCAACATTTTTAACATCTCCCTTCGTTACTTTTTTAGTAGGAAGAATTTCACCTTTGTAAATCCAAACTTTAACACCTATTTTACCATAAGTTGTATTTGCTTCTGCGATGGCAAAATCAATATCAGCTCTTATAGTATGTAGTGGAACAGTACCTTCAGTATATCCTTCAGTACGAGCCATTTCAGCTCCACCAAGTCTTCCTGAAACTGCAGTTTTGATTCCTTTAGCTCCTGCTTTCATAGTATTTCTAATTGCTCTTTTTTGAGCACTTCTAAATGGAGCACGAGCTTCAATTTGAGCAGCGATTTGTTCTGCTACTAATTTAGCATTTAAATCTGGATTTTTTACTTCGATGATTGATACATAGATTTCTTCATCTACTAATTTCTTTAATTCATTTCTTAATTTTTCAATATCTTCTCCACCATGTCCGATAATAATACCAGGTTTAGCAGTATAGATTTTTACTTCTGTTCTTTTGTTAGTTCTTTCGATAACTACTTCAGCAACAGCAGCATCTTTCATTTTGTTTGCTAGATATTTACGGATTTTGTTGTCTTTATTTAAAAGGTCACCAAAGTCTTTTTTATTTGCAAACCAGTTTGCTTGCCAATCTTTGTTAACTCCTACTCTTAGGCCGATTGGATTAACTTTTTGTCCCATACTATTTTGCCTCCTTATTATCAGATTTGTTATCAGATACTTTTACAGTAATATGACTTGTTCTTTTGTCTCTTCTATCAACTTTTGTTCTAGAGCCAAATTTAATTCTTTTTAAAACTTGACCTGGATTAATATAGCATTCAGAGATAACAAGTTCAGATTCATTAGCGCCGAAATTATTAACAGCATTTGCAACAGCAGAATTTAATACTTTAAGAATTAATCTACTTGCTTTTGTATTGGTATTTTCTAAAATACCTTGGGCAGTTTGAACGTCTTTTCCTCTTACTAAGTCAAGAGTCATTCTTGCTTTACGAGGAGCAATCATTGCACCTTTATGTATTGCGTATGTTTCCATTACTTATTGTCTCCTTCCTACTTTTGTCCAGCATGGCCACCGAATTTACGAGTTAAAGCAAATTCACCTAATTTGTGTCCAACCATATCTTCTGTTATATAAACTGGAATAAATTCTTTTCCGTTATGAACAGCTATTGTATGTCCTATGAAGTCAGGATAAATAGTTGAACGACGAGACCAAGTTTTAATAACTTCTTTTTTATTATTTTTATTTAATTCTTGAACCTTTTTAAGTAATCTATCAAAAACATAAGGTCCTTTTTTTAAACTTCTTGCCATTATTTATTTCCTCCTATTTCTTCTTACGACTAACAATTAGCTTGTTAGATTTTTTCTTAGCATTACGAGTTTTAACACCCATAGCTTTTTTACCCCAAGGTGTCATTGGTGATTTACGTCCTACTGGAGTACGTCCTTCACCACCACCATGTGGGTGATCATTAGGGTTCATAACTGAACCACGGTTTGTAGGTCTTATTCCTAGATGACGTTTACGTCCAGCTTTACCTAAATTTACTAATTCATAATCTTCGTTTCCAACAACTCCAACAGTTGCCATACAAGTTCCTAATACTTTTCTTGTTTCACCAGATTGTAATCTAATTAAAACATATTTGTCTTCACGACCAAGTATTTGAGCACTTGTACCAGCTGATCTACATAGAGCAGCTCCAGCACCTGGTTGTAATTCGATACAATGTATTGTTGTACCTACTGGAATGTTGGATAATGGTAGAGCATTACCAACTTTAATATCAGCATTCTCACCATTTTCAATAATTGTTCCAACAGTTAAATCTTTTGGAGCAATAATATATCTTTTTTCACCATCACGATAGTTAATCAATGCAATATTAGCATTACGATTTGGATCATATTCTATCGTAGCTACTTTACCAGTAACTCCAACTTTATCTCTTTTGAAATCTATTATTCTGTATTTTTGTTTTGCTCCTCCACCAATGTGGCGAACAGTCATTTTACCTTGGTTGTTTCTTCCACCTGATTTGGCTTTAGATACAACTAAAGATTTTTCAGGAGTTGAAGTAGTTATTTCAGTATTTGCTAAAGTAGTCATGCCACGACGAGCATTCGTCGTTGGGTTATATTTCTTTATTGCCATAATCTCTTCTCTCCTTCTATAATTCTATTTTTTCGCCATCAGCTAATGTGATGTACGCTTTTTTATAAGTTTTAGTCTTTCCAGTATATCTTCCAACTCTTTTATTTTTTGCTTTAGTGTTTAAAGTATTTATTTTTACTACATGAACACCAAATGCTTCTTCAATTGCTTTTTTAATTTCTATTTTGTTAGCATCTTTAGCAACTTTGAAAGTATATACATTTGCTTCTGCTTGAACAGAAGATTTTTCTGTAATTACAGGTGCAATAATAATATCAGTATAATCCTTCATTATTTAAGTCCCCCTTCAATAACTTCAATAGCAGCTTCATCAGCAACTAATAAATCAGCATTTACTAAGTCATAGCAGTTGATTTCATCTGCATTTATATTATAGGCATAACCTAAATTTCTTGTTGCCATATATAAATTTTCGTTATCTTCACCAGTTACAAATAAAACTTTGCCGTTTAATTTTAAGTTTGTAATAAGGTCTTTAACAGCTTTAGTTTTTAATGTATCTAATTTAATACTATCGATAACAACAAGTTCTTTATCTTGATATTTGTGTGATAAAGCACTTTTTAAAGCCAATACTCTTTCCTTTTTATTCATATCGAATGTGTAATCTCTTGGTGTAACTCCACCAGCGATTCCACCGCCACGCCATTGTGTAGCTCTAATAGAGCCTTGACGAGCTCTACCAGTACCTTTTTGTCTCCAAGGTTTTCTACCGCCACCTGATACTTCTGAACGAGTTTTAGTTTTAGCAGTTCCTTGTCTTGTTGCAGCTAATTGTAATTTAATAGCTTTTTTTAGAACTATATCATTTGCTTCAATATTCCAAACATTATCATCTAATGTTAAATCTTTTAGTTTTTCACCTTTTATATTAATTAATTGTATTTTTGCCATTTTAGATCACCTTTCTTAAGTAAATTAATTACTTTCTCCTTGGTTTTCTTCTGTAGCTTCAGCAACTTCTTCTGCTGGTTGTTCTTCAGCTTCTGTTGAAGTTTCTACTTCTTCTTGAGCTTCTACTTCTTTTTCTTCTGCTGGTTCATTGCTTTCTACAACTTCATCAACAACTGTTTCAGCTTCATAAGTTAAAACTTCTTTTGGTTCAGCAGATGAACCATTTTTCTTAATAGCTGATTTGATTAAAACTAAAGATTTTTTAGCTCCTGGAATATTTCCACTTACTAAAATGTAATTTTCTGCAACATTTACTTCGATTATTTCTAGATTTTGGATTGTTGTTGTTTCGCCACCCATATGGCCAGGTAATTTCTTACCTTTTAAAACGTGCATTGGTAACATAGTTCCTAATGAACCAGGTCTTCTGTGATAACGTGAACCATGAGCCATTGGACCTCTAGATTGATTCCAACGTTTGATTACACCTTCAGTTCCCTTACCTTTGCTTGTTCCAGTTACGTCAACATATTCTCCAACAGTGAATATGTCAGCGCTGATTGTGTCTCCTAAGTTATAAGTTCCTTCGTAATCACGAATTTCTTTTAAGTAGCGCTTAGGAGTTGTGTTTGCTTTTTTAGCATGACCAATACTTGCTTTACTAGCGTTTTTAACTTTTTTCTCTACTGTAGCTAGTTGGATTGCGTTATAGCCATCGTTTTCAACAGTTTTAATTTGAGTGATAACATTAGGTTCAACTGATACAACTGTTACAGGAATAAGTTTTCCGTCTTTTGTAAAGACTTGTGTCATTCCGACTTTACGTCCTAAGATTCCTTTCATTTTTTACCTCCGTATATTTTTATTATTTTATGTTAATAGCTACACCACTTGGAATATCTAAGTGTGTTAATGCTTCAACAGTCTCTTTAGTTGGATTCTTGATGTCGATTAGTCTTTTATGAGTACGACTTTCAAATTGTTCTCTTGAGTCTTTGTAATTATGTACTGCTCTTAAAATAGTAACCTTTTCTACATCAGTAGGTAGAGGTACTGGACCAACGACTTCTCCTCCAGTTCTTTTTACAGTTTCAACTATTCTTCCGCAAGCTTGATCTAAAACACGATGATCATAAGCTTTTAGAGTAATACGAACTTTGTTACTTGACATTTAATGTCCTCCTTTCGTCTATATCTAGTATAGGCTTGCTCCGTGTAAATTACCCGACCATTATTTTTAGTTGTTTAACAACTTTGCCTAGTGTATCGGCAACCTCACACATCTTTGCAGTCATACGTTTTTAATTATAGCAAGAAACCCTGGTTAAATCAAGCATAAATTTGATTTTTTCAAAAAAAAATTAGAACTATTATTAAATTCTAATTTCTTTATATTATTAAATTTTATTTTTCTTCAGCATCAACTATGTTTATTTTTTCACATTGTTTTGTTGCAGTATTATATGAATATCCGTTTTAATAAGTAATAGGCTTTTTATTTCTTATTCATATTCATAAGCATTATATTATTTATAACAAAAGACACAATAGTTTGTTTATTGTGTCAAAATTAAGTTTTAAATATTATTACAATTTTTTATTAGATCTAAAAGTTGTTTATATTCTTCAGGTAAGTCTTTATAATATTCATATGTTTTTTCCATATCATTATTTAAGATATATTCTTCTATTTCTTTTATCTTATTATACATATTCTTATCTTTAATAGTTCCTTTTTCTACTCTATCTACTAAGGAACCTTTATTATTGTCTATATAGTCTATATTTACTGCTTTAATATAACCATAATCAGATAATGTACCAATTTGCCAATATCCTTTACCATTATCATTTGATTTATATATTCCAGTTAAATCATCTTGACCTTGGCT
>CANQZL010000027.1 GCA_947628325.1 uncultured Bacilli bacterium | reverse complement strand
AGGGTCGATGATTTATCTAGACAAAGTGTGTCAGACTATGCCTATGATATGGCTGTTCATAAAAAAGCTGACGAACTGGTTAAAGAAAAAATACTTAAAAACCTTAGAAGCACAAATCCAAGCTATGATGAAGATAGTGATGAATTCAAACAATTATATGAAAAAGATAAGGATTCTTTGCACAAGAAGTACTACGATGAAATTAGAAATACAACGTCTAGTCCTAATTATATGTCTCGTGCAAATTTTGTAGTTGATGCTGATTCAGATGAATATAGAGAAGCTGAACAAAAATTGAACAAGCAACGTTCTGATGCTGCGAATAGTCTTAAAGCGGCAAAAAAAGAGGCTGTTACTAGAAAATTAGCAGAAGCTGAACTTACTGGTCTTGAAAATGACGTATCAGTTGAGGCAAGAACGGTTTTATCTGAAATAATAAAAAAATTATCAGAAGTAAAAGGTGCCAAATTAGGTGAAAAAGAAGCAATTCAATATTTAAGCGAACAATTTGGAAGTGGAGTTGTAACTGGACAATTAGATTTTGAAAACTTTTTAAAAGACTTATATAGTGTTGATTTTGAAATTGAACTTGAAGGTGGAAAAAAATATAAAAGAGTAACAACAGAAACCGCTGACGGAAAAAAGGAAACAAAATTTACTAGTAGCGGTGGAACTAAACCTGAAACTTTTGACAATCTAGATAAACTAATGGAAGCTTTAAAGTCCGATTCTAAAAGTAATAAAGTCAAAAAAATGTCGAGAGTTGGTAGTGAGGGTAAAATGAATTCAAGAATTTCGGATACTAAAGATGCTGCAGAACAATCTGATAGAACTTTACGAGGAAGTGCTAAATGGGCAGAAGATCATAGAAAACAAAGAGCACAACAAGAAGAAAAAAATAAAAAATAGAATGAAGGGATGTGTGATATATGGATAACAATAGATACCTAATACCAGCCAATTCAAAAAAATCGCAATTAATACTGAGCTTCTTTACTCCTTTTGATTTAATTGTTTTTCTAACTGGTGTTGGTATTACAATTATTCTACTAGTAACAATAGAATCAAATAATCTAGCTGTAACATTTGGTTTAGCGTCTCCAGCACTGATTGCAACTTTCTTAGTTGCACCAGTGCCTCATTACCATAACGTAATGACGCTAATAGGCAATATTTATAGATTCTATACAGGTAGAAAAAAATATTATTGGAGAGGTTGGTGTGCAAGATATGGCAGCACTGGAGATAAGAAACAATAATGCAGCACCTAATGCTAATGCAACAGTAGAAACAAGCAAATATACTGAAGATTGGGTACCTATAAAAAATATTTTAAATGGAATGATACGTTTAGATAATGGTTACTATGTAACAGGAATAAAAGTATCTCCAAAAAATATTTTTATCTTAGATGCCGGTGAAAGAGATAATGTTATATTCGAACTTCAAAATTTTTATAATATGATAGATTATGAATTTTGGTTAGTTGTAGCTGATAGACCTGTTGATATAAATCTTTATTTATCACAATTACAACTTTTATATCAAAGAAGTACAAATGGTGTTACAAGGAAATTAATTATGCAAGATATTAATAAAGCAAATGCCTTTATGGGAGCTGAATATAATGTTGTTGATACAGAATACTTTATTCTTTTCAAAGAAAAAAGATTAGAAGTAATTCAAAAAAGAATCCATAACTTAATAGCTGGTTTAGCCAATGCTACTATTAATTCAACACAAGTCTCAAACGCTGATTTAAGAATGATTTTAGACAATTTCTTAAACGGGGGAATGACGACAACATTTGGGACGGTGAGAGTATAATGAATATAAAAAGTGAAATAGCTCCAAAAGGTTTACAATTTAAACCTATGGAATTTATAATAAGCGGTAAATATGCAACAATTTTAACAGCTATAAGTTATCCCAAATTTATTAATCCTGGTTTTTTAGCAAACTTAACTAATATTTCTGGAGTAAAAATAGTAGCTAAACACATTCCAATAGAATTTTCAACCTTACAAAGTATGTTAAATAAAGAAATAGCTGATTTAAAAACTCGTTATCAATCAGAACATGATCAAACTATTCAAGAAAGAATAAGACAAGATTATGAGTCATTAGAAAGTTTTATTTCAATGCTTGCTGCTACTCAAGCTAGAATATTTGATTTTCAATTACATGTTATGATAACTGCTGATAGTGCTGAAGAACTAGAAATGAAAAAAATGCAAGTTCGTAGTTATATTGATGCTTTAGGAATGCAGGCAATTCCTTTAATGTTTGAACAAGAAAAGGTTTTAAAATCTATAATACCTATCTTTCCTAAACAAGATATTGAAAACAGAATTGGTACCCCAATACCTTCTATCACTATAGCAGCTATGTATCCCTTTGTTTTTGATAGTATAAAAGATCCTGGAGATTCAACATTGCTTGGAGTTGATTTCTCAGGAGGGGTAATTCTATTTAACCAATTCCTATTTAAAATAAAAAAAGAACATAATAGAAATAATGCCAACATTATTATTCTAGGTACTTCTGGTAGTGGTAAATCAACAGCAGCCAAATTACTTATTAGAAGTCATATAAGAAATGGTTATAAGGTTATATGCGTTGATCCCGAAGGTGAACTTGAAGAAATGTGTAAAAATGTTGGAGGTAGTTACCTTGATTTAGGTAAAGGTGGCGACTTCGGTATGATTAACCCTTTAGAAGTAGTTCCTGATGCTGATACTGAAGAACTTGAACAAGGATTAGGGTATACTGTCTTAACACGTGCTTTACAATCATTAAAAGCCTTCATGAAATACTATTATCCAAGTATAGAAGAAGATGTTTTAGCAATGTTTAGTGAAGTAGTGCAAGATACCTATAAAAGATATAAAATAGATTTTGATACAGATTTCTCATTACTTCATCCTGAAGACTTTCCAACATTTGATGATGTATATGCTACAATAAAAGGTCGTTTATTATCTATGCCAGATAAAACTCGTGAAAGAGATGTTATGGAAAGACTAGAACTTAAAATTAGACCTTTAACTAAAGAATTAAGATATTACTTCTGTGGTCATACTACTTTAAATATAGATAGTAATATAATAGTCTTCAATATAAAAGAATTAATGAATAGTGACGAAAATATTCGTAATGCATTATTCTTCAATATATTAAAATTTGCTTGGGGATTATCTCTAGATAAAGATACAACAACAGTATTGTGTGTTGATGAAGCTCATGTTTTATTATCTACAAGAAATGAACTTGGAGCAGAATTCCTAGCCCAAATGCAAAGACGTGCTCGTAAATATAACACTGGAACAATTATTATAACTCAACAACCTACTGACTTTGCTGCTCCTAATTTAATTGTTCATGGTAAAGCTATTTTTGATAATGCGTCATACTATTTAGTAATGAATTTGAAAAAACAAGCAGTAGAAGATTTAAGTCTACTTATAGATTTAAATGAAAGTGAAATGGATAGTATTAAATATTATAACCAAGGAGATGCTTTATTCGTTTGTGGCAGTAGACGTATGCGTGTTAGAGTATTATGTACTCAAGAAGAACTAGATTCATTTGGGTCTGGTGGAGGACTATAATACAATTTATAAAAGTCGATTTTATCGGCTTTTTAATTTGACCTATTTATGATATAATTTTTATAGTTTGGTGGTGGTAAAATGGCAGAAGATTCAAAAAATAGTATTAAAGGAACAGCAAGTGTTGAATTAGATCCAAATAAAATGAATCTAGGAAACTTAACAGGAGCAAAAGAATTAAAAACAGCAAATGATAGACCTGTTCAAAGCCAAACAGTACCACAATCTACTGATAATTCTGTTGTAAAAAATCCAGTAGATAAATCATCTGCTATTGGTTACAATACACAAGATGTACTACCTAGTGATAATTTTGATAGAAGTTCTACATCTTCAAAAGGTTTACCAAATAAACCAGGGCTTGATAAGAAAGATAGTAGTCCAAGTGATAAAGAACCTTCTTCTTCAGAAAGTTCCTCTCAAAGTTATAGAGAATCAGCTCCTGATATTGATAAAGATTATGGAAATGCACCAGAACCTACAAATCAATCTCAAAGTTCTGAAGTTAGTAGCAATCAAGATAACCCTAATCAGTTTCCTAATAATTCAGCAATGCCAAACCAAACACCAGAACAGTCTTTAGATGATAAAAAAGGCTTAGATGATGAAAGTAAGCCAAATCCTGAAAAATCCCCTGAAGAAAATAATGATAATCCCAATATTGATGATAATCAGAAAAAAGACGAATCTGAATTGAATCCAGAAGCTCCTAAACCTAATCAAAGTATGGGAGAAAATAGCGATAATAATCAAGTAAATAGACAAACTCCATCCATTGATGACACTAATAATAAAGAAACACCTGAGCAAGGTCAACCTCAAGTAGGGAATGGTTATGGAGCTATAAGAACTAGACAAAGTACCACTCAAGGAGCAAATACAGATAATGCAAAAAAAACTTTTGATCATTCAAATAAAATGAAATCTGGTACTGAAGAAGATAGTAGTTCAACTAAAAAAGAAGATAAGGATCAACATGACGAAAAAGAAAAATCCAAACCAAGTTTAAAAAATCCATTTAGTAGTTTACTTAATGGGAGAAATAAAACAAGTGCCTCTAAAGGTAATGGTAAAGAAGACGAAAGAAAAGATAATTCCTTCTCTTCAAATATGGGATTTAATAGTAGCAGCATCATTAAGTTTTTAATGAGAAATCCTATGGTTTTATGTGCTTTAATTGTTGCAATTTTTTTCCTATTCCTTCTATTAGTCGGCTTAGATAGTGATTTAAATGGTGGAGGAAATGGTGTTTGTACCTATGAATTAAATGGGATTTTAGATTCTGGTCCCGTAACTTTAGAAGGAGTTCAAGTTGAACTTGTTAATTGTGATGCTAAAAGTGATAACTATACAGTATTAGAAACCATTGACTTTGAAAAATATGTTATTGGTATAACAGTATCAGAAGTAGGTTATGAATCTGTCAATAATCCAGAATTATATAAATCTCAAATAGTTGCAGCTAGAAATTTTGCTTTAATGCGAAATCGAGCAATGTGTCCTAGTCACCCAGATGACTGCTTTTATGGCTATAATCCTAATACAGGCAAAATTAGAATGCGTGCTTGTACAAATGACCAAGTTTATTGTGATATTGACAAAGACTGTTATCGTAAAACTAGAGGAGATGAACCAGCTTTAGTAGGACCAGAAGTTCATGAAGGTGATGCTGGAGCTTACGTATGGAAAGCAAAACCTAGTGAAGAATTAAAAGAAAAATTGATATCAGTTGCTAATGAAGTTAAAGGAGCTGTTTTAGTAGATTCTTCAAATCAAGTTGTCTATACCGGCTATGTAGATGACGATCAACAAGCTTGGCGAGCTATGGCCAACCAAGGCATGAAATATGATGATATTTTAAGTACTCATTTTAATGTTAATGGTGGACATATTTATCAAGCAAATTGTACAAGTGGAAATATAGGAAATATTGATTATGGAGATTACACCTTGAGTTCCGATGGAGATACTATTTTACATGAACCATTAGAAACATTCTTACAAAAAAATGGTTCAAGTTTAGAAGAATTTAATGCCTTAATAGCTAAAAATGTTGATAAAGCAGGTTATGGTACCAGAGCTGGAACAGTTGCTGCTGCTGTAACTTTAATTGGTGAATTAGGTGATCAATTTAATGTTAAAGTACCTTACTATTGGGGTGGAGGTCATGGTGATGGCATAGCAACAGGTGCTAAAGGAAACTGGGGAAGTACTGCTTGTCATACTTATGCAAATAATCGTTCATATAACTATTGTGGACTTGACTGTTCAGGTTTCGTACCATGGGCTATCAATAATGGAGGCTTTAATGTCCGTCAAAACTTAGCTGGTAATTTCCAAAATCTTAGTGGAGCAAGAAGAGTAAGCTTAAGTAATTCAGCTGTTCTACAGCCTGGAGATTTATTAGAATCCAGCCATCACGTTGTTCTAGTTATTGGTATTGATGAATCTTCTCATAGTTATATTTGTGCTGAAGCAAGTGGTGGAGATTATGGTGTATTATTTACAAGACGTTCCTTTAATTTATCTGGTTATTGGGGAGTTGATATGACTGGATACTATGAAGCTAATGCTAAAACTAGATAAAATATAATTAAAAATATTGAAAGGAGTTAAATAATATGAAAAAAATATTTTTACTCGTTATCGTTTCATTCTTATTATGTGGCTGTACTGCTAATGTCAATATAAATATTTCCAATGACAAGATAGAAGAAGAAGTTGTAATAAATGCTCCTATAGAAAATGGTCTAACAAAAGAACAAACATATAATCAATTTAGAAAATTTATTCCTATATATGCTGATACTATAGTAGCTGATACAGAACCAGATGAACAAGTTACAGGAATTAAATATTACAATAGAACAGAACAAACATACAATAATGGATATATCTTTAATTATCGATACACATTTAGTCTAAATGATTATTTAAACTCTCAAACTCTTAAAAACGCTTTTCAATCTTATTCTATAATAACAGATAATTCTAAAGAAACAATTGAATTATCCACAGATAATGGAGGAATGTTATTTTTTAATAATTATCCTTCCTTATCAGAAGTTAAAGTAAATATTTCAACTGATTATAAAGTATTAGAACATAATGCTGATTCAGTAAATAACAATACTTATACATGGAATTTTACTACTACAACAAGAAAGAGTATTCATTTAAAACTAGATAATCATAAAGAGCAACAAGAACCATCAAATCCATCTGAAAATCCTAGTACTTCTCCATCATCTAAAGAAAAAAGTGAATTTTCAAAATTCTTAAATAAACATCCAGTTCTTGTTGCTGTTTGTGCTATTGCAATCTTCTTAATATTTGTTATAATAATTTCTAAGTTGTCAAAGCGTTAGTATAGTTAAATAAAAGACTAACAAATTATAAATAATATATAGTATAATAAAAATAGATTTGGGGTGAACAATCTGTGAAATTTCGTATATCAGCTAAAGATTTAATAATGTTTAGTATTTTTGCTGCTTTCTTATTATATCTTTGTGCTTTAGCTACAACTAATATTAGTTCCTTTAGTACTACTGGGGCATTTTATGGCTTGAATCCTATACCTGGATTTACAAAACATTTAGGTGCAACATTACTGCTTTTTTTCATTTTTCTAATTGTTATATTTACAAGTGTTTCCTCATTAAACATTGAAAAGAAAAGTGGTTTTGGTTTTGAAATAGGCGATAAAGATAATAAAGGATATTCAAGATGGGCTAAAGAACGTGAGATAAAAAATGATAAAGATGTAGAAGTAGCAGATCCTTTAGCTAAAGAATCAAAAGTTGCTGGAATACCTCTTGTAAATGATGGTAAAAGATTATGGGTAGATAATGGTGAATATCATAACTTAGTAATAGGTTCTACTGGTTCAGGTAAATCACAAACAGTTGTTGAACCAATGGTTGAATTATTAATAAAAAAAGGCGAAAGTATGATAATTACAGACCCTAAAGGTGAAATATTTAAAGCATCAAGTGAATATATGAAACAAAGAGGCTATAATGTTGTTATTTTAAACTTTCGTGAACCACAAAATGGTAATTCATGGAATCCATTAACTTTACCATACCAATATTATAAAGATGGTAATTTTGATAAGGCAACAGAATTATTAGATGACGTAGGATTAAATATTTTGTATGATCCAAATAATAAAGGTGAACCATTCTGGGAAAAATCAGCTGCCGATTATTTTTCAGGATTAGCATTAGGATTATTTGAAGATGCCAAAATAGAAGAAATAAATTTAAACTCAATCAACTATATGAGTACCGTTGGTGAAGAAAAATTTGCTTCTAGTAACTATATTAAAGAATATTTTACTTTAAAAGGAGAAGCATCTAATGCTTATGTTTTTGCGTCTAACACTATTAATGCTCCAGCTGATACCAAAGGTGGTATATTATCTGTATTTAGACAAAAGATAAGATTATTTGCATCTCGTGAAAACTTATCTGAAATGCTTGCTTATAGCGACTTTGATATGCGTAAAATAGGTAAAGAAAAAACAGCAGTTTTCATAGTTATCCATGATGAAAAAACAACTTATCATGGCTTAGCAACAATTTTTATAAAACAATGTTATGAAACATTAATAGATGTAGCTCAATCAAATGGTGGTAAACTTCCTTTTAGAACAAATTTTATTCTTGATGAGTTTGCCAATATGCCACCATTAAAAGATGTTACAACTATGGTTACAGCTGCTCGTTCTCGTTCGATAAGATTTACCTTCATAATTCAAAACTTTGCTCAACTAAAAAGTGTTTATGGAAATGAAGATGCTGAAACTATTAAAGGTAACTGTGGTAATTTAGTTTATCTAATAAGTACTGAACTTGCTGCTCTTGAAGAAATAAGTAAAATGTGTGGAGAAGTAAAATCTGGTGAAAAAGAAAAAACTTCTTCAACTCCATTAGTAACAGTTACTGATTTGCAAAAATTAAAACTATTTGAAGCTATAATAATAAGATGGCGTATGTCTCCATTTAAGACAAAATATACACCAAATTTTAAAATGGATTGGGGACATCCAAAAATAGAAGCATCATATCCTAAAAGAGAAATAAAGAAAGTAGAACTTTTTGATGTTAAAGAATTTACCAAGAAAAAGAAAAGTGAAAAAATAAAGAATTCTTTAAGTGAAAAAGGATCTTCTGATTCATTTGATAATAATCCTTTTAGAAATCCTATGGGTATGAGCTCAGGCTTTAATATGCCACCTTCACCATATTCTATTAATAATGATTCCTTTGGTTTGCCTCCATCAAGTGACGATAATGATATGTTTGGTGGCTTGAGTGGTGGACTTGATTTAGATGCTATGATGAAAGATATTGATAGAAAAATAGCCGAATTAGATGCTGAAGAAGCACGTCAAAAAGAAGAACAAAATAAACTTAAAAATAATAGTGAAGAAAAAGTTGAAAAAGAAAATCTACTTGATTTACCATCTTTGGAAACAAACGAAAAAGAACCTGAAAATAATCAGACAATAAATACTGATAAATTAGAATATAATAGTGATTTGCCAACATCTTTAGAAACCCATATTCCTGAAAAAACTATAAAAGATGTTGAAGCAATTCCAAGTTTTAAAGAAGATTATAATATTTTTAGTGAACCAGAAGAAAAAAATAACTATTATGAAGAAAAATATAATAATCCAACTCAAAATGAAATATCTATAGGACCAGAAAAAGCCAATGTTGCTATTGCAACAAGTAGCCCTGTAGATGAAGAAGATTATGACTTTGAACAACTTCCAAAAGTTGAAAGTGCTTCTGTTATTCAACCAAATTATAATAGTGGTGCTGTTGTAAAAACTAATAATCAAAGCTATAACATTTACAACAATGTTCCTAATATTGTTGAACCATTAAAAAAAGAAATAGAACAACCTATAGAAGAAAAATACAACTCTATAGTAGACATTTCTAATAATAATGAAAAAGCTAATCATACTATTCATTATAATACTGCAAATAATAAAGAAAACTCAATTGAAAGTCTTAATATTTATAATACTTCAATACCTTCTAATAATACTCCAGAAGAAATACCAAATATTAAACCAGCTACCGAAGAAAAACCAAATGTTAATATTGATCCAGATAAAGTAGTTATAAATAATAAAAACTTAATATCAGATGATGAATTCTTTGATGACTTTTTTGGAGATGACTAATAAATTAGTTCATCTCTTTTTTATTTCATAAAATATAGTGGGTGATTTAATGAAAAAAATTCTCTTGAAAGATTATCAAGAATATATGGGTGAATTTATTGATATAAATAATAACTCCAGTAACATTGTAAAAAATAGTAAACATATTCCTTATGAAACATTACTAATTAACCATAAAGAATTACTAGATAAAAATAAAAAATATTTCTTATATTGTAATGGAGGTATTAAATCTAAAAAAGCTACTAATATATTAGAATTTTATGGATACGATGTAACATATGTTTCTAAAGATAATAACTAATAAGTTTACATTTTAAAAAGATGTTTTATTGTCTTTTATATTTCCATAAACTATAATATAAATGTGATGTTTATGGATATTTTTGGACAAATAAATGAATGGATAGATGAAGTACTATTAAGTTTAGGTTTATTAGCTCCAATTCTAAGTTGTATATTAATATTCTTAGAAGGAACATTAGCTTTTTTACCTTTATTTGCTTTTATAACTGTTAACGTTTTAACAGTAGGACCAATAATAGGATGTTTTATATCTTGGATATTTACAACCTTAGGTGGTTTTACAATGTTTTACTTAAGTAGAAAAAGTTTAAAAAAATTTGTTCAAAGAAAAATAAAAGGTAAAAAAAGTTTAGAAAAACTAATTAAATCAATTTCTAAATTAAAATTTAACCAATTAGTATTAATTATAGCTATTCCTTTTGCACCATCATTTTTTATTAACTTAGGTGCAGCCTTATCAAATATTCCTTTAAAAAAATATTTATATTCACTTATTATTGGTAAAATATTTATTGTCCTATTTTGGGGATATATAGGTGCTAACTTAGTAGAAAGTTTAACTAATCCAATAATTTTATGTAAATCAATATTACTATTAATAGTAGCTTACTTATTCAGTCGTTTTATAAATAAAAAATTTAATATAGATGAGAGGTACTAAAAATGGATTATATAATAATTGTATTACTAATAATATTAATTATTTTAGCAATATTAATATTATTAAAAAAAGATGATGATAAAGATATTGTTGAAAGACTAGGTAAATTAGAAAAAAATATTAATAAAGATTTAGGAGATTTTAAATTTGATATTAATAAATATTTAACAGAAGATTTTAATAAACTAAATGAAAATATTGAAAATAAACTTCTTTTAATTAACGAAAAAGTTAATGAAAGAATAGATCAAAATTTTGAAAAAACTAATAAAACATTTAATAATATATTAGAAAGATTAACTAAAATAGATGAAGCTCAAAAGAAAATAGACAGTTTATCTTCAGAAATAGTTGGTCTGCAAAGTGTTTTAACTGATAAAAAAACAAGAGGTATCTTTGGTGAAGTTAACTTAAACTATATCCTAACAAGTGTTTTTGGTGATAAAACTGGTAAAATATATGACTTACAACATACTATGAGTAATGGAAGTATAGCCGATTCCATTTTATATGCACCAGAACCACTTGGAACTATCTGTATAGATAGTAAATTTCCTTTAGAAAATTATGAGAGAATGACTGATAAAAAATTATCTCAAGCAGAAAGAGAAATGGCTACTAAATTATTTAAAACTGATGTCAAAAAACATATTGATGCTATTGCTAGTAAATATATAATACCAGGAGAAACTGCTGATGAAGCAATTATGTTTTTACCTGCTGAAGCTATATTTGCTGAAATAAATGCTTATCATGAAGACTTATTAACTTATTCTTATCAAAAAAGAGTGTGGATAACAAGTCCTACTACCTTAATGAGTACTTTAACTATTATTCAAATGATTTTAAAAAATATTGAAAGAGATAAATATGCGCAAATTATTCATATTGAATTAAATAAACTAAGTAAAGAATTTAATAAATATCGTGAAAGATGGGATAAACTATCTCGTAGTATAGATACAGTAACTAAAGATATAAAAGATATTAATATAACAACAGAAAAAATAACTAAAAGATTTGACTCAATAAATAGTGTTGATATTGGTTTAATAGAACATAAAGATGAAGAAGAATGATAATGATAATAGTCATTCTTTTTTGTTTGAATTATACACTTCTATTTTTAACGATATTGATTTTATTTTAAAAAAAATATATAATTAATACATATAGTAAGGTAGGAAAGTAAAATGAAAAAAATTATTAGTTATATATCAGTACTAGTATTATGCCTTGGAATGACTTTAAATTTATTACCCAATGTTTACGCAGTTTCAAATGAGGATGGGTCTGCTAAGTATACTTTACAAGTTTATTTAAATTTTGAACTTGTTAGTAAAGAAGGAAGTCAATTAAAATTTATTAA
>CANQZL010000026.1 GCA_947628325.1 uncultured Bacilli bacterium | reverse complement strand
GCTTCTGGAGCTACTAATTAATTATGAAAAAAGTAATTATAATACTTACTATTATATTATCTTTTTTTGTCATGTCATTAATAGGGTTATTTATATTTTATAAGTCATCATTAAAACCTACTGGAACAGAAAATGATTACATTCAAGTAACTATTGAAACAGGGGCATCTTCCCGTACTGTAGTTGATACATTATATAATAGTGGGCTTTTAAAAAATAAATATGCTGGTTATGTATACATGAAATTACAAGGTGATATTATTTTACAAGCCGGGACATATGATTTAAATAAAGGTATGTCATTTCCTGATATTGTAGATGCAATAAGTAATGGTAAAGTAGTCGATAATAGTATTTCCGTAACTTTTGTAGAAGGAAAACGTCTTGTAAGTTATGTGAAAAAAATAAATGAAACATTTGGTTATAGTGAAGAAGAAATCTTAAATACTTTACAAGATAAAGAATATTTACAAGAATTAATAGATAAGTATTGGTTCTTGACGGATGCCATATTAAATGATAATCTATATTATGCCCTTGAAGGCTATCTATATCCTGATACTTATTTATTTGCTGAAGATGCTAGTATTAAAGATGTTATCGAAAAAATGCTTAATGAAACTTCTAATAAATTAAGTGATTATAAAGATGAAATTGAAAAATCTGGATATAGTGTTCATGAACTTTTAACAATGGCTAGTATTGTTGAGTTAGAGGGTGCTAATAGTGATGATCGTAAAGGTGTAGCAGGTGTCTTTTATAATCGTTTAAAATCAGGCTGGAGTCTTGGTAGTGACGTTACTACTTATTATGGAGCAAAAATTGAAATGAGCGAACGTGATTTATACGATTACGAAATAAATGAAGTAAATAACTATAATACAAGACCTGCCGCAATGGCTGGTAAGTTACCAATAGGACCAATTTGCAGTCCTGGTTTTGATGCCATTGTCGCTTCATTAGAGCCAGCAGAACATAACTATTATTATTTTGTGGCTGATAAAAACAAAAAAACATATTATAATGTAGATTTACAAGGACATATAGAAACAATCAATAAACTCAAAAAAGAAGGTTTATGGTATGTATACGAATAGGGTGAATTTATGAGAGAAAAAATAATGGAAATGGAAGAATATGCCAAAGAGCATAATGTCCCAATAATTGAAAAAGATTCGATTGCTTTTATATTAAAATTTATAAAAGTAAATGACGTAAAAAATATTTTAGAGATAGGTAGTGCTATTGGTTATTCAGCTATCTTGATGGCTTCTGTTAAAGATGATGTTAAAGTTACAACAATTGAACGTGATGAAACAAGGTATATGGAATGTCTTAAGAATGTTAAAAAATGTGATTTAGAAAAAAGAATTGAAGTAGTTTACCAAGATGCTCTAGAAATGAATCTTTCTGGGGTAAGTTATGACTTAATATTTATCGATGCTGCTAAAGGTCAATATACTAAATTCTTTGAAAAATATAAATATTTCTTAAATCCAGGTGGGGTTATTATCACAGATAATTTAAAATTCCATGGTCATGTTGGTAATCGAAGTAAGATTGCTAGTAGAAATTTAAGACAATTAGTAGGTAAAGTAGAAAATTATATAGAATTTCTTAAAAATAACGATGAATTTGAAACTAAGTTTTATGATGTTGGAGACGGCTTATCTGTAAGCATAAGAAAAAATGATATCTAATATATTAATTTTTGTTGATGATTTAAAATATCTTAGTGATTATAGAAAAGCGGGTGTATCTGCTTTTCTTTTTGCTTTAGAAGACTTTTCTGTAGGTTATAAGACATATTCTATAGAAGAAATAAATAATGTTGATGTTTCAAATAAATACGTTATTATAAATCGAATTTTAACATCTGATGATATTGATAAATTAAAAAAAATAATTAAGAAATTTAAAAATATTAAAGGTCTTGTTTTTGAAGATGTTGGAGTATATGAATTTTTAAGAAAATTAGATACTAATTTAGAATTAATATTATTTCAAAATCATTTCTGTACTAATTCTAATTCTGTTAATTTTTGGTTAGATAAAGTAGATAGTGTATTTATAAGTAATGAACTTACTTATGATGAGATAAGTTTAATAACTAAACAAGCTAAAAAAAGTGTTTGCTTACATCTTTTTGGTTATAATCAAGTAATGTATTCAAGAAGACTTCTTTTATCAAACTGGAGTGAATATTTTGCTCTTCCTTCTAAAAAGCAAAATACTATAACAGATCAAGCTACTAAAGTACAATTTAAAGTTTATGAAGATAAGTATGGAACCATAATGTATTCAGGTAATATTTTTAATGGTCATGAATTACTTAATTTAAAAAATGTTAAATATTTTTATATTAATACAATGTTAATACCTCATCAAAGAATACTACAATTCTTAAAAGATTTAAATAGTATTGATACGCAAAATGAAGATGATGGTTTTTTACATAAATCAACTATTTATAAATTGAAAGAGAGGGCTAAATAATGAAGAATCTTGAATTATTAGCTCCTGCTGGTGATTTAGAAAGATTAAAAATAGCTTGTCTATATGGAGCAGATGCTATATATATTGGTGGACAAAACTACAACCTTAGAGCCAATGCTTTAAACTTCAGTCTTGATGATATAAAGACGGCTGTTTCTTTTGCTCATGCTTTAAATAAAAAAATCTATGTAACAGTCAATATTGTTTTTCATGATAGTGATTTAGCTGGTTTAAAAGAATATCTTCTTAAATTAGATGAAATTGGTGTTGATGCTATCATCGTATCAGATGTTGTAGTTATGGAATTATGGAAAAATCTTAATTTAAAATTAGAATTACATATCAGTACACAAGCTTCAACTTTAAATTATGAAGCTGTTAACTTTTATAAAAGTCTAGGAGCTACAAGAGTAGTATTAGCTAGAGAAGCTTCTAAAGAAGAAATAAAAAGAATTAAAGATGAAACAGGTATTGAAATAGAATGTTTTATTCATGGTGCAATGTGTACAAGTATTAGTGGTCGTTGTGTCTTATCTAATTATGCTACTAATCGCGATAGTAATCGTGGTGGATGTGCTCAAGTATGTCGTTTTATTTTTAATACTCCTGATACTGATGAAATTTTTAGTATGACTCCTAAAGATTTAAATATGGTTTCTCATATTAAAGAAATGATTGATATAGGTGTTAATTCTTTTAAAGTAGAAGGTCGTATGCGTAGTATTTACTATATCGCAACAGTTATATATGTTTATAGAAAAATAATTGATAAAGTAGTAAATAATACTTTAAATGATGCATATACTAAATATTATCTAAGTATACTAAATAGATGTGCTAATCGAGATTCAACTAGTCAATTTTTTAATGGTTTACCAGGTAAAAATGAACAGTATTTCTTAGGAAGAGATGAAGTAAGTAATAAAGATTTTCTAGGCTTAGTACTTTCTTATGATGAAGAAAATAATATGGTAATCTTAGAACAACGAAATTATTTTAAACCAGGTGATGTTGTAGAGTTTTTCGGCCCTAAAACAGAGTGTTTTACTTTTACAATCCCTAGTGTCATTTATGATGAAGATGATAATATAATTGAGGTTGCTAATCATCCACAAATGATAGTTAAATTTAAAATATGTGAAAAATTAGTGAAATTTGACATGATGCGTCTCAAAGTGTTTGACATTTCGCAATTTTTATAGTATTCTTAGTAAGATATTTTTTGAAGGAGATGCTTATGATGACAAAAAGCGAAGAAATATTATTAACTGCTCAAGGTTATGCAGAATTAGAAGAAGAATTAAATGATTTAAGAGTAAATAAAAGAGCTGAAAATGTTTTAGCTATTAAGGAAGCTAGAAGTCATGGTGACCTATCTGAAAATTCAGAATATGATGCTGCCAGAGATGAACAAGCTAAAATTGAGGCAAGAATTCAAGAATTAGAATATAAATTAGAACATGCAACAATTATCGATAGTAAGGATAAAAGTCATGTAAACGTTGGTTGTGAAGTAACAATCTTATATGTTGAAGATAAAGAAGAAGATGTTTATACAATAGTAGGTTCTTTAGAGGCCGATCCATTTGAAAATAAAATAAGTAATGAGTCTCCAATTGGTGCTGCAATTATGGGTAAGAAAGTCGGAGATATAATTCCTGTTAATGGACCAGATGGATCTTATGATGTAAAAATCTTAAAGATAGCATAATGCTGTCTTTTTATTGTAATATTTGCTTTTCTAAGGTATAATATGAAATGTCAAAGGAGAAATGTATTATGAAAAACGTACACGATATAGAAATAGAAATTA
This sequence comes from uncultured Bacilli bacterium, assembly GCA_947628325.1. Taxonomy (GTDB): domain Bacteria; phylum Bacillota_I; class Bacilli_A; order RF39; family UBA660; genus Coprovivens. The sequence goes on along the minus strand of CANQZL010000026.1, from coordinate 7,922 downwards.
AAGGTGCTGATTGGCAAAAAGCTTTAGATGCTGCTTTTACTAAAAAAATCAAAGATTTAAAGGTCGATGGATTTAGAAAAGGTAAATGTCCTAAAAATATTTATTTACAAAAATTTGGTGTAGAATCACTATATATGGATGCTGTAGATAAAGCAGCTGAAGATGCTTATACTAAAGCATTAAAAGATAATGAACTAGTTCCTGTTTGTGAACCAAAAATGGATGTTAAGGAAATTGATAAAGATCATATTAAATTTGCTTTTACAATTATCACTAAACCTGAAGTTAAATTAGGTAAGTATAAAGATTTAGGTGTAAAAAAAGATGAAGTAAAAGTAAGTAAAAAAGAAATTGATGAAGAAATAGCTAAACTTGCTTCAAGATTTGCCGAAATAATCGTTAAAGAAAATGGCGAAGTTGTTGAAGGTAATACAGCTGTAGTTGATTTTGAAGGATTTGTTGATGGCAAAGCCTTAGAAGGCGGTAATGGAGCTAACTATCCATTAGAAATTGGTTCTCATACTTTTATTCCTGGTTTTGAAGAAGGAATTGTTGGAATGAAAGTTGGAGAAACTAAAGAACTTAATTTGAAATTCCCTGAAAATTATACAAAGGATTTAGCTAATAAAGAAGTTAAATTTAATGTTACAGTAAGAGAAATTAAAGAAAGAGTTTTACCAGAACTTAATAAAGATTTCTATGCTGATTTAGGATATAATGATATTGAAACAGAAGAAGATTTCAAAAAAGAAGTTAAAAAAGCTATTGAAGAGCGCAAGAAAGAAGAAGTAAAAAATAAATATGTTGACGATGTCTTAGAAGCAGCTGCTAATAATTTAGAAGTTGAAGTCAATGAAGAAATAATTGATGAAGAAGTACATCGTATGATAAATCAATTTGGCGAACAATTAAAAATGCAAGGTATTTCAGTTGATCAATATCTTCAATTTACTGGTTCAACTAGAGAAGATTTACATAAACAAATGGAACCAGAAGCTCTAAGACGTGTAAAATATCGCTATTTAATCGAAGAAGTAGCTAATAAAGAAAAGATTGAAATAAATGATAAAGATGCTGAAGAAGAAGCTACTAAAATGGCAGAAAGCTATGGTGTAGATAAAGAAGAATTCCTATCACACTTTGGTGGCTTAGAGGTTGTTAAATACGATATGAGAATGCGTAAGGCATTAGAAATATTATCTGGTGAAGAAATTAAGTAATGATATATCCTATCATTACATTTTTTCTCTATAAAGACATTTTTATACAAATATAATTGATAAGTAACTTATATAATTAATAATGATATGATACAATAAAGATATCTTATAGTAAGGATGATTAGTATGACAGTAAATCAAGAACCTAAAAAACCATATAAAATATTTATTGATATAGTAAAAAAACTAAAAGAAGATAAACTATATTTATCATCATTAATAATAACTCTTTTATTTATTGGTATATCTTCATACAATGGTGTTAAAAATGTTGTTGAATTATATAATGAAGACAATAATATAAAAGTTAATAATCCTAATGATGTAGATAATACTTCTTTAACTACTGATATAGATATAAGTAATTATATTGGAATATATAGTAAAGAAATTTCTTTAGAAAGTCCCATAAAACTAAATAGTACTTGTACTATTTCATCATATAAATATATTTATCAAATAAATAGTAATAAAAAAATTACGAAGTATTTATCTAATGAATGTTTAGGTACTATTAAAATATGGAATGATGAATTAAAAGAAACAATTATTAAGGAAGCTAGATATCTTACAGCCAATAATATAAATTATTTATTTGCCAATAACAGTATGCGTGAAGTAGGAGGAAATAACTACACTAAAGATGAATCTTTAGATACGATAAAAGTAACAGAATTACCTAAAGAAATAGAAGTATATTTCTATAATGATAATGTAGTTTTATTAAGTAATACTAATCTAGCTATAATTAAAAATTCTTTAGTTAATTTTGAACTAACAAAAGATTATCAAAATAAGGGTGGTAACTTAGAAAAGTTAGTATATAAAGTATCTGATAAAGATCAATTTAATTTTATAGTTTTTTCAAATAATGAAGAAGTTAATTGTTATGAATCTTCAAAAGAAGAAAAACCTTTATATACAATTTATCAAATTACTTATGATGCCAAAACTGATACTTTTAGTAATCCAAAAACTTTAATTACCAGAGACAGAACAACTACTTGTAATACCTTTGATGAAGATGTAAAAAGTATTTCATCATAAATGTCAATTATTAAAAAGTTATAAAAAAGAGTACATATTTAATCAATAGTTATAAAAAGAAATTTTTAAAGATAGCAAAAGGAAATTTTGCATCTTTTTTTTGTAAAAAAATGTAAAAATCATAGACAAAAAAAATTGAAATATTTATAATAAATATTAATTAATCTTGGAGGAGGCGAGACATGAAAAATAGTTTACCAGTAATGCTTCTTAAGAAAATAGTTCTCCTTCCTTTTCAAGATGTTAGACTTGATTTAAATAGTGATGTTAGTAGTAAAGTTATTGATTTAGCCATCAATAAACATAATGGTGAAATCTTAATCGTTTGTCCAATTGATCCATATGAAGAAGCTCCGGATGTATCAGATTTACCAGCTGTTGGAGTAGTAGGTAAAATTAAGAATAAAATGGAACTTCAAAATGGTAATTTAAGAATTGTTGTAAGTGGAACAAAAAGAGTACAAATTTTAGAATATGTTAATGAAATAGCTGATGGAGATATTTTAAAAGCTCATACTATTGATACTGGAAATTTTGCTTGTGATGAAGTAGAAGAAACAACTTTAAGACGAAAATTAATCGAGCTTTTAAATGATTATATTGATTGTTCATCTGTTATTAGTAATAGTATTTTATCTAGTATAAAAGATTTAACAGATATTAGTAAGCTTACGGATATTATTGTTTCATTTATGCCTTTTAAAATAGAAAAAAAATTGCTATATATGCAAGAAGTTAATCCAATGCATCGTGCCAATGCCTTAGTTTATGACTTATCAATTGAACTTCAAGTTGCCCAATTAGATTTAAAATTAGATGAAGCTTTAAATGATGACTTTGAACGTAATCAAAAAGAATTTGTATTACGTGAAAAGATGGAAGAGATAAAAAAAGAACTAGGTGAAACAGATTTTAAAGATGAATTAATTGGTGATTATTTAGAAAAAATAAATAATTTAAAATGTGATGGTCGTTTAAAAAATAAATTAGTAAACGAAGTAAAAAAGTTAGATTACACTAATGAAGCTAGTCCAGAAATAAGTACTATACGAAATTACCTTGATTTAGTCTTAGATTTACCTTTTGGAATTTGTAGTGAAGATGAAAAAGATTTAGATAAAATTAAAGAATGTCTAGATAGTACGCATTTTGGTTTAGAAAAAGTTAAAGACCGTATAATAGAATATATTGCTGTAAAAAGAAGAAATAAAGACTTAAGAAGTCCTATAATATGTTTAGTAGGGCCTCCTGGTGTAGGTAAATCAACTCTTGCTATGGGAATTGCCAAAGCCTTAAAAAAAGAGTTCTATAAGATAAGTGTTGGAGGACTTAATGATAGTGCTGAGTTAAATGGGCATCGTCGTACATATATAGGTGCAAGTCCTGGAAAAATTATTCAAGCCTTAAAAAAATGTGGTACTAGTAATCCTTTAATATTAATTGACGAAGTAGATAAGATGGTCAAAGATTATAAAGGTGATCCAGCTTCCGTCTTATTAGATATTTTAGATCCTGAACAAAATAATAAATTTATAGATAATTATGTTGAAGAAGAATTTGATCTCTCAGAAGTATTATTTATTTTAACAGCTAATTATGAAGAAGATATACCTGAAGCATTATATGATAGATTAGAAATAATTGAACTTTCAAGTTATACTGAATTTGAAAAACTAGATATTGCTAAAGATTATTTAATTCCTACAATATTTAAAGAACATTTAGTATGTAGTAAAGAAATAAAGTTTAGCAATGATATAATTTTAGAAGTAATTAATCGTTATACAAAAGAAGCAGGAGTAAGAGATTTACAACGTAATTTAAGTGCTATAGTTCGTAAAATAGTTACAAAGTCAGTTAAAGAAGATAATTCTAGTATTAAAGTTACATTAAAGAAAAGTGATTTAAATAAGTATTTAGGTCCTTATAAATATGATGTTAAAAATGAAGCAATTTCTAGTCATATAGGATTAGTAAATGCTTTAGCATATACGCCAATGGGTGGTATGGTAATGCCTGTTGAAACAACGTTATATGATGGTAAAGGCAAATATAAAGTAACGGGAATGGTCGGTCAAGCAATGGATGAAAGTGTTGATGTAGCACTAAGTTATATAAAATCTAATACTAAACAATTTGAAATAAATGATAATTGTTTTCAAACTAAAGATTTACATATTCATTTTTTAGAAGGAGCTACTAAAAAAGATGGCCCATCAGCTGGAGTTTCAATAACAACGGCCATTTTAAGTCTTCTTTTAAATAAAAAAGTTCCAAAAGATATTGCGATGACAGGTGAAATATCCTTAAAAGGTGATGTTTTAAAAATAGGTGGTTTAAAAGAAAAAATAATTGGTGCATATAATGAAGGTATCAAAAAAATCTTTATTCCTTACTTAAATTCATGTGATTTAGAAGAAATACCTATAATAGTCAAAGATAATATTGAAATAGTCCTAGTTAAAAATTATAAAGAGATATTTAATGCTATTTTTAGTAATTAAATTCTCTTTTTTTCATAATATAGACTAGGAGGAATGTTTAGTGAAACAAATTATACCATTTAGTAAAGAAATCGTTTTTAAAAGCAAAATAGCTAGTATTACTAGCATATCTTTAGAACATGAAGAAAAGGTCTTTGATGGCGAAATATCAGGAGATTTTATCGTTTTTGGAGATTATAAAGAACATAATGATACAACTGAAAAAGAACTATTTAAATATCGTTTACCATTTACAGCTCTTATTCCCGATAATTTATTAAAAGATACAATAAAAATAGATATTGAAGATTTTACTTATGATCAAATTGAAGACGATGTTTTAAAAGTTAATATTGATTTTAGTTTAACTGGTGAAGAAGATCTTAATAAAGAAGAGAGAGATAGTGTGCAAGATGATTTAGATCTAGAAGAATTATCTGTCAATCAAGAAACTCTTGATAATGAGGTAATAGATGGTACTAAAGAATTAGAATTATATGAAAAAGAAAAACTAGAAGATGAAAAATTAGATCAAGATATTAATGAACTACTTGGCTTAAACAATAATAGAAAAGTATCTACAGATACTAAAGAAGATATCATTTCTAAAGAAATTTTAGAAGAAGACAACAATATAGAAATAAGTAAAACTGAAGAATCAGTAGTCGAAGAGAAAAGTGAATATATTACATATCATATTCATATAATTAAAGAAAATGAAACAATTGAACAAATAATAAAATTATATGAAACAAATCTTGAAAATTTAAAATTATATAATGATATAGAAAAAATCAAAACAGGAGATAAACTTATAATTCCCGAATATATTGATGAATAGAAATCTTGAAGTAATAAACAAATTATATAAACCATATAAAATTACTAGAAAAAATAAAATATATATTTTAAATACGATGGAAGGAAACTTTGTTGTAAAAGAAAATCCAAAAATTAATTATCAAAAATTATATACATATCTAAAAAGTCGTAGTTTTAATTATCTTCCTAATATATCTTTAGATAGTAGAGATGATTTAGTTATTTTAGATTATCAAGAAGATATAAGTATCAATAAAGAACAAAAAGCCTTAGATTTAATAAATTTAGTTTCATTACTTCATAGTAAAACAGCTTATTTTAAATCTGTAACAAATGATAAATATAAGGAAATATATGAAAAAATAAAGAATAATATAGTATATACAGATAATTTATATAATGGGTATTTTAATGAATTTATAAATGAAGAGTATATAAGACCTAGTCATTATCTTTTTTTAAGAAACTTTACTTTAATAAATAATGCTAATAAATATTGTTTAGATAAAATAGATTCATGGTATCAAGAAATTAAAGATAAAAATCAAGAACGTGTTTGTTTAGTTCATAATAATTTATGTTTAGATCATTTTATTAAAAATGATGATGAATATTTAATTAGTTGGGATTCATATACTTTTGATAGTCCAGTTTTAGATTTATATAATTTTTATTTAAATGAATGGATGAATATTTCTTTTATTGAACTATTTAAAGAGTATAATAATAATTTCGAATTATTACCTGAGGAAAAGTTACTTCTAGATATTTTAATTAGTATTCCCTTTGTAATTGAATTAGATGATAATGAATATAATAATTGTCAAAAGGTAAGAGAGTTGATTAATTATTTAAATAGTTCTTCAAAAATAGTTTTTAATGATTAAAATGGCCATAGTAATTTAAATAATAGAAAGAATAAAATAAATGTTTCAATTAATAAGACAATTATATTAAAACGTAAGGGTAGTACTAAAGTTATAATTATTTGATAAAATATTAAAATACTAAGGCATAATATTAAAATAAGGGTTAAAAAGGAATGTCTTTGATACATATTACCACCTATTATAAAATATGATAAAGAAACTATAAATGTTTCTTTTTATTTAGTAAATCATATAAAAACCTCATTTCTTAATTTGAAATGAGGTTTAATAATTATTTTATTCTGTTTTTAACTTTTCTTAAGTATAAGTAAAATTTTGGCATATGATTTATTACAAATGACTTAGCCCATACTTTAACTTTGTCATGTAATGCATGAATTCTTACTAAAGTTTTTCTTGGTGTTAATGGTCCAGTAAAAGTAAAATCTAACCATTTTTCATATAAATGACGGAATTTTGTATCTTTTTCATAACACCATTTATATTTTTTTACATAATGTCTAAAGAAGTCAGCAACAAATAAAATTTCATGTTCTGGGAACTGTGGCATTTTTACAAATACTCGTTTTTTAGGATCTAATTCAAATTCATATCCAGCATCTTCAGCTATTTTAGCAAGTATTGTTTCTGGATATGGTGTAAAGATATTTGGAATAGATTGATAAGATTTTAAGCGAGCATTTAATTTAACAGTTTCAAGAGCTTTATGAATATCTTCATAAGGAAGACCAATTATATTATATGTTAAAACAGTAATATCATATTTTGTAAACCAGTTAGAACAATTAATCATTTGTTCATCAGTAGTATATCTATGTAAGTATTTTTGTCTTATTTCTTTATTTCCAGATTCAAGACCAATATCAATAGTATAACATCCAGCTTCTTTCATTCTTCTTACTGTATCTTCAGTAACAATATCAAATCTTAGATTACAAGTAAAAGGCAAATGTATTTCTTTAGTATATAAATCTATAAATTCATCAAACCATTTAGGGAACATATTAAATATAGCATCTCTAAAATTAATAAATTTAATATTTGGATATTCATTTAATACTCTTTTTATAAGTTCTATAGATTTTTGAGGATTTCTAAAACGAGCATATTTTACTTTGTTAGGATAAACATTTCTAAATTGTGAATTACCACAATATGTACAAGCATAAATACAGCCACGACTTAACATAATTAAGGCCGTATCAACTTTTGTTGCTTCAAGATTTTTATAATCAAATAAATCAATATCAGGGAATGGTAATTCATCTAAGTCTTCAATTAATGGTCTAACAGGATTTTTAATTATTTTACCCTTAACATTAAACCAGAAACTTTCAATATCATAAAACTTTTTACCATCTCTCATTTTATCTAATAATTCAAGAGTAGGGTATTCTCCTTCACCAATACATACAGCATCAAAATATGGAACTTTCATAAATGAATCAGGAACTAATATA
>CANQZL010000025.1 GCA_947628325.1 uncultured Bacilli bacterium | reverse complement strand
AATTCAATTCCTTTAATTAAGGAATCAAAGTTTGGAATTCTTGTATTACTATGAGAAGATATTAAAGCTAAATTATCAGCAATATATTCTTCATAATCATAATATTCTTTTAAAAATAATTTTTTACCATCGACTATAATATCATTACTTTTAATTAATTCTTCTAAGTAATTATCTAGTTCTTCTTCAGTAATAAATATTTTAAATTCATTACGTATATTACTAAATAGTTCTTCTTTATATAAATAAGTATCACCATTTTTAAAACCTAATCTTTTAAAAGATTCAATTATACAAGCTAGTACTCTTTCTTTACTATCAGCTTCTTTCATATTTAGAAATACTCGATCTAATTTATTAAAATCTATTATATCTGTTAATACATAGATATTATTATTGACGATTTCTAAAGAACTATCTTTCCATTTACCTAGAATAGCTAAAGCTTCATTTATAGTAAAACCTAATTTTTTTAAATTAACAATTATTTCATCAGTACTTTGATATTTAATAATTGAGTTATATATTCTTTTAGCTTTAACTAAAGATATACCAGGAACTGTAAGTAAGTTTTCATAGTTTTCTTTAATAAGAGATAAAGCATCTTCTCCTAAAGTTTCAACTATTAAAGTAGCTGTTTTTTCACCACAGCCTTTAATTAAGGAACTAGATAAGAAATCAATTACAGCATCTTTTCCTTTAGGTTCTTCACGTTGATAAGAATCAACTTGAAATTGATTACCATAACGTTCATTAAATACATAGCGACCATTCAAAGTATAATAGTCTTCCCCATTTAAGTCAGCAAAATAACCAGTAAAAGTAATAGTTTTGTTTTCATAATCTACCATATTAGAGGATGCTTCTTTAATTCTAAATAAACCTACTTTGTAGCCATTTTCTGATTCAAAAATCATTTGTTTAAATTTTCCTCTAATATAGTCCATTTTAGTCACCTTAATTTAGTTTAACATACTCATTAAAAAAAAGCGAATATTTTTTCGCTTTTCAAAAATTTTTTTTACATTTTTGGAGAACTAACAGTCATATCAGCTATTGGTAAAAAATCATTTATATGAGATGAATTAACATATATTTGACCATCAATCATTAAAGAATCTGATGGGCAATTATCAAGACGATAAGTATTATTTGGAATATCTTGTAGTTTTACGTATACAGCACATTTATCATTTCCTGATAAGTCATAAATAACTGGAGCATTCTCTCTATCTTTTACAACACCATCATCACGAGTGTGTAATAATCTTCCTTCATTATCAGCTACTATGGCACTAGCAAAGGCGCTTTTACCAAAACCATATTGAAGAAAAGGACTTTTTCTTACATCATCATTAAATTGACTAATATTTTTTCTTAATTGATCATGAATAATATTAATAGCATTTAATAAGGTATCAGTTTTTTCAACATTAATATCCATAGCTTCAAAATAATCGTTATATAGAGAAATTATTCGTGAATAAGATCCTTCATATATTTTTTGAACTTCTAAAGTTAGATATTCATCGTCACCACTTTGAGCTAATTTTATCATTGTATCCATTGTATATTCAACCCAACTCATTGCCACAAAATCATTAGCATCATTTAATGCTGTATCTTCTTCTAAAACAAGACCTTCTGTTACATTTGGTAATTTTACTACATTATATTTTTCATTAAAAAGCCTATCTATTTCAGGTTTCATGATACCAGCAGTTACAAACATAGCAAGAGTTGTTGCTGTAAAGGCTACTCCTAAAGCTCTTCTTTTTAAAACAAAACGTCTTCTTTTTATATCTTCTCTTTTTTGACTACGTGGCATTAAATAAGGAGGTTCAGGTTCTTTAACTCCTTTAAGTATTTTTAAGCTTTGATATTTTTTATTAAAAACATCATATTCTAGTTTAGCTATTTTCTTATCCTGTCCACTAATAAAGAATAAATAACCATAACTAGTTTTTTCATAGTTACATGGAACTTTAAATTTCATTTCTAATTCTTTTTTTAATTCATCTAAATCTTCTTTTGGTAACTTTGGAATTACCACTGGCTCAGAAGTAATAAAAGTTTTTTTATCTTCTTTCATAATATCACCATCTTATATAAATTTCTATTCTATAGAAATTATATAATAAATAGTAAATTATTTCAATATGGCAATAACATAATCACTCGTAATATCTGTTATTATTACTTTGTAAATTTTATTTATTTCTAATTTCTGATTTATGATTACTTTTAAGAAATTTTCTGTATGACCAATTGATTTATCAGAAATATTTTCTTCTATTAAAACATCAATTGGTGTATTTAAAAATTTAGAATTGTATTCTTTTTGTAATTGTTTATCTATTTCAATTAGTTTTCTAGCTCGTTGTTTTTTGATATTATTTGGTATCTGCCCTTCCATACTAGCAGCTTTAGTACCTTCTCTTACACTATATGGAAAAACATGTATTTTACTAAAGCCAACTTGTTTACAGAATGCAATACATTCATTAAAGTCTTCTTCTGTTTCATTAGGAAAGCCTACTATGACATCAGTTGTTAAATTTATATTAGGTCTAGCTTCTTTTATTTTATTTATCTTTGCTAAATATTCTTCTTTAGTATATTTACGATTCATTAATTTTAAGATTTTATCACTACCAGATTGTAATGATACATGTAAATGTCCACATAACTTATGATTATTTTTTAATTCTTCTATAAATTTATCAGTTATTTCAGTAATCTCAATACTAGAAATTCTTATTCTTTCTAATTTTTTTATTTTAGAAACTTCTTTAATTAAATCAGTTAAATCATATTTACCAGTTTCTTTACCATAAGCACCAGTATTTATACCTGTAAAAACAATTTCCTTGTGACCTTTATTTACTAAGTTATTAACTTCATTTATTACTTCAGCAAATTCTTTACTTCTAATATTTCCTCTTACATAAGGAATAATACAATAAGCACAATAATTATTACAGCCATCTTGAATTTTAACAAAGGCTCTTGTTAAATCATTAAATTCTTGAACTCCCATATCTTCAAATTCTAATTTTTTATTATTATAGAATTTAATATATTTTTCATTACTCAATTTATAATCTTCGATTAATTTAGCAACTAAAGATTTTTCTTTATTACCGATTAAAATATCAATATCTAAATCATTTAAAGTTTCTCTTTTATTTTCGGCTGTACAACCACAAACCATTAATATAGCATTTTTATTATCTCTTCTAACATCACGTATCATTTTCTTACATTTATTATCAGCTGTATTTGTAACACTACATGTATTAATTATTACTATATCACTTGTTTTATAATCATCATTATATAAATAATTATTTTTTAGTAATTGTTCTTTCATATATTCTGATTCATAAGAATTAACTTTACAACCAAAAGTAATAATTGTAAATTTCATAAACATCACCTAACCAAGAGATTATACCATAAAAAAAACTAATCGCAAAGATTAGCTTTACTTTATTAAACAAATAATAGAGCTACAATATCTAATAAGATTATTATGATAATTACAATAAGTAAAATCCAACTAGCTTTAGAAATTGTTAATTTTTTAGATTTCTCTTCTATAATGTCTTTTTCATCAGTAACAACCTTTTTAAGTTTTACACTAAGATATTTTTTCTTACTTAAATCATCTTTAGTTTTTAAACAAAAAGTTGTTGAATCACCTAATTCTTTAAATTGAATATCTTTATCTTGTTTAATGAAGAAAGAATACATTGCTAAATCACCAGCAGCTCCTGATATATTAACAATTGATAAAAAGATTAAGACAAAAGAATTAATTAGATATCCTATAATTAAAGTTATTACTCCAATAAGAATAAATGGAGATAATAAGGAAATAATAATATTTTTCTTATTAATAAATTCACCACATTTACAATAGAATATTCCTTTTTCTAAAGCTGCTCCAAAAGTTATATTTTCTTTTTTGGCACCATTTACATGGTAAGCTATTCCATGAATTATTTCATGAAGAATCATCCATAAAAACATTAAGATAAATAGTAAAACACTATAAATAATACTTGATGGTTCATCAATATTTATATTTAAATGAGCATTAGTAAATTTATAGTAAGCCCATGTAATAAGAATAGGTATAATTAATAAGACAAATGATAATATCATTATAAAGCCCATTTTATATTCAAAAATATAAGTATTAATTTTCTTTTCTTTCAATTTAATCTACTCCTAATTTAATGATTTTTTTAATTCTTTTAAATTTTTTAGGAATTCTTCTTCGTGTTCATATGAATTATTATTTTCTTGATTTATTTTTCTATTACTAAGTTTTGGTAAATCCATTTCAGAAATATTTTCATTATTTTGTTGGTTTTGTTTAATAAGTTCTTCATAACTTATTATAGCAGTTTGTTCTTGTTCTTCTTCATAAGATGTTAACTGGATATTTTTTCCTTTGGGAATATTTTCTAATTCCTTAGTTAAACTTTGTAAGTCTTCAATTTCTTTTGGTGATGATTCAGTTTTTTTATCATTTGAATCATGATTATCTTGGTTATTTATTTGTTTAATTATGTTTTGATTTTGTTTAATAGTTATATAAATTAAAGCTATTAAAACTAGAATTAATAAAACTATTAAAAATCCATATATAAATTTGTCACTAATAGTAATATCTAGAAAATAAAACATACAAATCACCTTTTGAGTTATATTAACATATTTTAATTAAAATATCCAACTATTTAAGAAACTATGATATAAGGATCATTTATTGTACCTTCGCCTTTTACTTTAGCTTCATTACTTATATTAATTACTGGTCTTACATAAGATAAGTTGTTAACAAGAATACCATCTCCGATTGCTCCATTACTCATAACATTAAACATTGCAACGACGTTAGAAGTATTTATGAAATATGCACTATTTGTTAAATAATTACCAGCAATATTTTTGTTATATAGGTAATATTTATCATTAGCAATACTTTTATTACCACCAGCAAATATAACTTCATCTATACTTAACATACCAATTTTTCCAGTATAGATATTCCCATCACAAACTAGGCTTGGTTCCATATTAATAAATGCTCTTTCATAAGTTTTAGAGTATTTTATGTTATTTAAGATATAAGAAAAATTATTTTCTAGACAATAATCACCATTTGTAAAGTATTCAATATATTCATTAAGATTTGAATTTAACCAATTATTTAAATCATTTATGATAGTGGAATTATTTAATAAAGCAAAACTGGTAATATCCGTCTCAGGAGTTATATCATTTGAATTATAAATAAATTGTGTACTTAAAACATCTTCTAAGACTATTCTTACTGTATTATCACCATTTATTCTTACTATTCTAAATAAATATTCTCCTATTTTAACATAATTATTTCTAACATTTCCTCTGTAGTAGTACGTTATACCTTTATTATCTTTAGTAGAAATTAAACCTTCATCAGTTGTAGCCGTTTCCTTACCAATTTTTGTTTTTGGTTCATTAACATTATTATTTAGTAAGATTAAGTCAGCAAAAGATTTAGTATTTATAGATTCATTTTTTACTTTTAAATCTGCTTTAAAATTAGTATAGTCATTAGAACTAATAATTATTGTGTATCTTATAGTTTCTTTCCCATTAATTTTATTTAGATTAATTAATTTTTCATTATTTGAATTATTATTTATTTTTTTTATAACTTCATTTTGTTCATTTCTAATTTCCATATGAACAGAAGACTTATTAACATTTTCTAAATAAACTGAGTAATATATTTTTTCTTCAGATGAATTAGTAATAGAAACCTTATATTCATGTTCTTTTTTATCACTAAAAGATATTTTATCACCATCAGTATAATTAATAATTAAATCACCATCATTAACAATAGTTGCAACAGTACCTAATGAATTTGGTTTAAAATTAATTTTACTTAAAAATACAGCTAATAATACTATAAAAATAAAAACTACTATTACAAAAATAAGTGTTAATCTGTATTTTTTATCACTATTTAATATTCTAGCCATTTTTTTTCCTCTTTTTCTTGTCAATATTATAACAAAAATTCTTTTTGATAACAATGTTTATAAAATAATAAAAAAAAAGAGAAATAATCTCTTATAAGTATTTTTTATAATTTTTAAAAGTAGAACCAATTTCTAAGTCGGTCTTAGAAAGCTCTTTAAATAATTCTTTTTGTTTACGATCTAATTTATCTGGTATTATAACGTCTAAGACAACATACATATCGCCTTTTTTGTTGCGAGTTGGATCTTTAACTCCTTTACCTTTTAATCTTAATTGATCACCTGGTTGACTTCCCGCATCAATATCTAGGATTACTGTCCCAGTTAAAGTTGGAACTTCTTTTTTACAACCTAAAACTGCTTCAGTTATCGTAAGAGGAACATCGATATAGATATCGTTTTCTTTTCTTTCAAATAAAGGATGATCTTTAACATTAAATTCAATATAAATATCACCATTTGGTCCACCATTATATCCAGCTGCTCCCTTACCAGATATACGTAATTGATGACCAGTATCAACACCTTCTGGAACGTTAATTTCAATTTCTTTATTTTTAATTACATGACCTTTACCATTACATTTACGACAAATATTTTTAAAAGTTTTGCCTTTACCATTACAATCTGGACAAGTACTTTCAGATTGGAAAACGCCAAACATAGTTCTTTGTTGTGAAACTACGCGACCACGACCATTACAAGTATGACAAGTTTCCTCACCACTACCACCTTTACCATCACATTCATCACATTCAGTATCTAAGTCAATATTAATTGATTTTTTGCAACCAAAAACGGCTTCTTCAAAAGTTAAAGTAACATTAACTAAAGAATCTCTTCCCTTAGTTGGACGATTTCCACGGCTTGATCTTCGACCACCACCAAACATACCACCACCAAATAAATCATCAAAGATACTTGACAAATCGATATCTTCGGCAGAGAAACCACCAAAGCCTCCAAAACCGCCAAAGCCACCATTGGCAGCGCCACTCGTAAAGGCTTCATGACCTAATTGATCATATTGTCTTTTTTTATCAGGATCTGATAATACAGAATAAGCTTCTCCTATTTCTTTAAATTTCGCTTCAGCATCAGGAGCTTTATTAATATCTGGATGGTATTGCTTTGCTAGTTTTCTAAAAGCACTTTTTATTTCAGCATCCGAAGCATCTTTAGAAACTCCTAATACATCATAATAATTTCTACTACTAGCCATTATTTCACCTCACTATCATTATATATTTTATAATACTTATCAATTAAAGTATCAAAATATTTTATGGCACCTTCATAAACTTCTTTGTCTTCTAAGTTAATACCTAATATTTGGAAAGCTTCACTAGGCCATTTGTCAGAACCACATTTAATAAATTCTAAATACTTAGATAGCATATCTTTATCGCCATTTATTATTTTAGATGAAACATAAGAAGCTACACTAATACAAATTGCATAGCTATATAGATAAAAATGCATATAATAATGACTTCTTGTTACCCAAGAATTATTAAAGTATTTATCCATTTTAACTTCAGAGCCATAATATTTCTTTAAAGATTTTCTTGTTAGTTTATCCATATAATCTTTGGTAATAGTTCCACCTTTATGAACTAATTGATACATATCTTGTTCCATTTTGCCTTCTCTAACAGCTCCATATAGATTAGAAACGATTACGCCTAAGATATTAGATATTCCAGATAGTTTTTCTTCTTTAGTAGTTCCATTTTCCATAAGATAGTTAGATAATAAACATTCATTTGTTAAAGACATTACTTCGCATATTAAAGTAGAAGGTTCACGATATTGAACAGGATTATTTTCCTTAACATATTGATGATGAACATTATGTCCAGATTCATGAGCAATTGTTGAAACTGAATCTAATATTCCATTAAAACTTAAAAGAATTCGAGAGTCATTGAGAACTGTGGCAAATGAATAGCCACCACTACACTTACCTTTATATTGACAATAGTCAATATAGCGATTAGTTATTATTTTTTCAAACTTACTTGCATAATCACTACCAAGAGGTTTTATAGATTTTCGGATTATATTTTGAGCATCTTCTATTGAATATTCTTTATTATTATCAACGAAGTCTAAATTCATATCATAGCCATGTAAAACATCTAAACCTAACATGTCTTTTTTTAATTTATAATATTTTTGTAAAACATCTAAATTATTTTCAGTTGTATTTACCAAAGTCTTAAATACTTTATCATTTAAATTCCAAGAAAATAATTTTTCAGACCATGAATCTTTATAATGACGAATATGAGCCATTTTATCATTCATAGCGATATAACTATTTAAAAGCATTGATATAGTTCCACTATATTGAGAAATTTTTTTATTAAATAAGTTATATACTTTCTTTCTTATTTTAACATCTTTATTACGCATTAAATGACGATAATTAGTAGGAGCTATTGTTACGGTTGTTCCATCATCTAGTTTAACTTTACCATAATCATTTTCATTATTTAAAATATTCGATGAAATATCATCATAATGATTCATCGCATTTATTAAATCAGTAACAATATTTTCTTCGTTTTCGGTAAGAATATGTTCTTTTTCACGATAAATACGATCTAAAGCTCTTTTATATTCTAATAATTTTTCATTATCTTTAAATAATTTATCATACTCATTTTGAGTTAGCTTTAATAATTCTGGAGCAAAGAAATTTGTCGCATTAGAAAATAAAGCTAAAAGCATTTCTGCACGATTTTTTCTTTCAATACTTGAAGATATCCCAAGTTCTTGATCATTTATTAGATAAGCATAGACATAAATATCTTCACATAGTGCAGAACATTCAATATTTTTATTTAAAAACTCATAAAGTTTTTGAGCATCTTTTGTACAATTTACATACTCTTTTAGTTCTGCTATTGTTTTTAAAACTTTGTCATATGTTTTATTAAACTCGCTATCGTCTTTAAAAAAAGGTGTTAAATCCCATTTATATTTTTCAGGAACATCTTTTCTTGAATTATATTTTTGCATAGATTTCCTCCTAATTTACTAAAAGTTCTAGTTTCCTAGAACTTTTAAAAATTATTTTATTTTTCTTCGTAACTAGCTTCTTGAACATTGTCGTGTTTATCATCATCTTTTGAAGAATCTTCTGCTTCTGTTGATGATTGATTTGCTTTAGCAGCTTCTTCATAAACTTTTGTTGCTAAAGCCATAGCTTTTTCTTGTAATTCATCTTTTAGTTTTTTAATTTCATCGATATCGTCACCTTCTAAAGCTTTTCTTAAGTCTTTCATTTTATCTTCAGCTTCTTCTTTATCTTTAGAATCAACTTTATCTCCTAAATCTTTTAAAGCTTTTTCAGTTTGGAAAATCAATGAATCAGCATCGTTTCTTACTTCAGCTTCTTCTTTACGTTTTTCATCTTGTTCTTTATTTTGTTCTGCTTCTTTCATCATTCTATCGATTTCTTCATCAGTTAAGTTAGTATTAGAGGTAATTGTAATACTTTGTTCTTTTCCTGTACCTAAATCTTTAGCAGAAACGTTAACTATACCATTAGCATCAATATCAAATTTAACTTCAATTTGTGGAACACCTCTTGGTGCTGGAGGAATATTACCTAATTGGAATCTTCCTAAAGTTTTATTATCTTGAACCATTGGTCTTTCACCTTGTAAGATATGAATATCTACGGCTGGTTGATTATCAGCTGCTGTACTAAATACTTGACTCTTACTAGCAGGAATTGTAGTATTGCGTGGAATTAAGACTGTCATAACATTACCTAATGTTTCAATACCTAAAGATAATGGTGTAACATCAAGTAATATTAAGTCATTAACTTCACCAGTTAAAACACCACCTTGAATTGCAGCACCAATAGCAACACATTCATCAGGGTTAATTCCTTTTGATGGTTCTTGACCTAATTCTTTTTTAACTAATTCTTGAATGTAAGGGATACGAGTAGATCCACCTACAAGTAATACTTTATCGATATCTTTAGCTGTTAATTTAGCATCTTTTAAAGCTTTTCTAACTGGTTCTAGAGTACTTTCAAATAAATCCATATTTAATTCTTCAAATTTAGCTCTTGTTAATGTAACATCTAAGTGTAGAGGTCCATCATTATTTTGCGTAATAAATGGAATATTAATTTGAGCACTTGTCATACCAGATAAATCTTTTTTAGCTTTTTCTGCAGCGTCTTTAATACGTTGCATAGCCATTTTATCTTTTGATAAGTCAACTCCATTTTCTTTTTTAAATTCAGAAACTAGGTAATCCATTATTCTTTGATCGAAGTCATCTCCACCTAGACGATTATTACCAGATGTTGATTTAACTTCAAAGACACCATCACCTAAATCTAAGATTGAAACATCGAATGTTCCACCACCTAAGTCATATACTAAGATAGTATGAGCATTTTCTTGTTTATCTATACCATAAGCTAGAGCTGCTGCTGTTGGTTCATTAATAATTCTTTTTACATCAAGACCAGCAATTTTACCAGCATTTTTAGTAGCTTGTCTTTGAGCATCGTTGAAATAAGCTGGTACTGTAATAACAGCTTCTTTAACTGTTTCGCCTAGATAGCTTTCAGCATCACTTTTTAATTTCATTAAAATCTTAGCACTAATTTCTTCTGGTGTATATTTTTTACCATTAGCTGTAACTTTATCTTTAGTACCCATTTTTCTTTTAATAGAAGCAATTGTATTATCTACATTGGTAACAGCTTGTCTTTTAGCTGTTTCTCCTACTAATTCTTCATCGCCTTTAAAAGCAACTACTGAAGGAGTTGTTCTATTTCCTTCTGGATTTGTAATTACATGAGGTTCTCCAGCCTCTAAAACGGCAACACAACTATTTGTTGTTCCTAAATCTATTCCTATAACTTTTCCCATTTTTCATTTTCCTTTCTTTCTAAAAGTTATTTACTAACTTTAACCATTGCATGTCTTATGACTTTGCCTTTATATGTATAACCCTTTTGTAAAACATCTATAACTATATTAGGTTCAAAACCTTCAGCTTCTTCAATCATTACTGCTTCCATAGTAGTTGGATCAAAAGGTTTATGTAAAACATCCATAACTTCTACTTCATAACTTTGTAATGTAGTGCTAAGATTTCCATAAATCATTTTAAAGCCACTTAGGAATTTACTAACTTCATCTTCGAGATTAGTATCATCCATCTTAATAGCTCTTTCAAAGTTATCAACAATTGGCAGTAATTTTTTTATCAAATCTTCTCCTTCATATTTAAGAAGATTGGTCTTTTCTTCTTCCATTCGTCGGCGCATATTCTGCATCTCAGCATTAACTCTTAAATATTTATCTTTAAGAGCTAAAACTTCTTCTTGTAACTTTTTCTTTTCTTCATCTTCTTTTTTCTTAAAGAATCCTTTTTTATCTTCCTTTTTTTCTTCTTTTTTAGGCTCTTGTTTTGTTGCAGTTGGGGATTCTTTTATTTCTTCATTTTTTGAAGTTTCTTTCGGTGGTTGCTGTTTAACTTCTGGTTGTTTTTCTTCTTTTATTTCTTCTTTTTTTAATTCTTTTTTTTCTTCCATAAGCCATCTCTTTTCTGTATTAAAATTTATAACAAATATAAATTAATCTTTACGTTTACTAAGTTCTTCATTAATGTATTCAAGTAATCCTATTACTCTATCGTATTCCATTCTTTTAGGACCTACTATGGCAATAGTACCTTCTTCCCCATTAATATTATATTTACTTTTTATAACGGTAACATTAGGATCAAATTCAGATTCTTCGCCAATATAAACATTAATTCCGTCACTATTTTCTTCAATTTTTCTAACTAAGGATTCATCTTCAAATTTATTAACAATCCTTTTTATTTCTTCAATATTATCATATTCAGGTTGCTTTAAAATATTTGTCTTTCCGCTAAAAAAGACATTGGAACTATTTTTAGTAAAATCATTAAAAGCATCATAGAATATTTCATAAACAGCTTCATATTGTTTTATAGTTTTACTAATAATTGGTTTTATATCAAATTCAAGTCTTTGACTAACTTCATTAATTGGTGTTCCTACTAACATTTTATTGATAATTTCACAAGTTTTTACTAACTCTTCAATAAAAATATTTTCTGGAATATTAAATTTCTTATTTTCAACAATTCCTTTATTGGTACAAACTAAGGCTATTATTTGATTATTATCAAGAGGAATAATGTTTACTTGTTGTAAAGTATTATCATTTGAACTTCTTCCTAAAACGACACTTGTATAATTAGTTATATCAGCGATTATTTCCATACATTTGGCAATAGTATCACTAACTTGTAATTGTTGATTATGAAATATCGTTTGTAGTTTAAGCATTTCTTCACCATTAAGTTCTTTAGGTTTCATCAAATTATCAACATAATACTTATAGCCTTTTTCTGATGGTATTCTTCCACTAGATATATGGTTTTTTTCTAAATATCCTAGTTTTTCTAAAGTAGCCATTTCATTTCTTATGGTAGCAGAAGATAAATTAAATCTTTTGCAAAGAGCTTGACTACCAACTGGTTTAACATATTTTATATAAGATTCAACAATTTCTTTTAGTAATTTTTTTTGTCTTTCATCCATATAGTCACCACCATTAGCACTTTAATCCCCTTAGTGCTAAAAAGATTATAACTTTTTAGTTAGCACTTGTCAATAGTAAAGTGCTAATTATTTTAAAAATAATAATATTTTTTATTATTAATGAGACTATTTTTTAATCGCTATAT
>CANQZL010000024.1 GCA_947628325.1 uncultured Bacilli bacterium | reverse complement strand
ATCACAGGATTCAGCTGAACAATGTTTTAATAGATTATCTATGAATGTCGAATAGAGCAATTAATAATAATTGCTCTATTTAAATATCTATGAAACATTTGACATATTATTATTCACCATTTTTCTTACTTTAACTAATTTTTCAGCTTTGTTTTTAGAAGATTGTTCTTTTTCAAACAAAGTTTTTCTTTGATTATCAGTTAAAGGAATATAAAGAGGACTTTCACTCATAGACAAACTTGTTATTTGTAAATCTTCTATAGGGAAGATACCATTATTTAGGATGAATTCTTGACCTTCTCTATTTAGCAAATAAGTATCTGGATTATTGGCATCTCTTGTCATTTTAAGTAATAATTTAATATTACATAATAAAGGTATAATAATTCTCATAATATCTCTTTTAGAAATATTACCATTTTGATCTATATCTAAGTCTAGATTTTTAATCTCCTCTTCGATTGATGTAAAATCTTTGTTTACTAAGCAAGTAAGTATGTTAAGAATTTTTAATGATCTTAATTTTAAAATTACACATAAGCTTTTATAATACTCTAGAATAAGTGAATCAAACCTATATTCTATTTTGGAAATTTTTTCTAAATCAATATTTCTTTCATCTGATGGGAAAGGTCTTTTTTCTCTTTTTTGACCTTGGCTTCTAGCTAAAGTTATTCGCCATTTATAGTTTTCCTCTTCAGTTTTATCAGCTAAAAATTTTTTGATACTATCTTCTGTTGCAGAAATATGGGCATAATTTACTAAGTCATTGATGTTTCTTAGATTATTGTTTAAATTTGTTTCTAAAAGTCTAATAAGTACACTAGGATGTATATATTCTATATTTTTACTACTCATAAATATAAATCCTCCTATCTTTTAGAATATCATAAATTAATATTTAAAAGCAATATTTTTAATATCTTTTTTAAAATATAGGATAAATTTTTTTCAAAAAAAAGCTTTTAAAAGTTAACAAATATATTTTTTACTTTTCGAAGCTATTTAAAACACTTATATCTAAAGAAATTACTAAAATATTTACCAATTCTAAATCAATTAGAAGATGATTTTTATAAAATTTATCAAAATAATTATATTAATAAAATAATCCAAATATAGTTAAAATTACTATTACTAATATACTTAAAACTATTAGTAGAGTATTAACAATCCATCCATTTCTTTCATAATTAGTGGTAATATAGGTCCTGCTTATTTAATTTGCATTTAAACTATATATGGTTGTTGCTTGATTGTTGCACAGATTGTTCAGTAGGTACTACATTTAAAGAACTATTGGGACAATTTATTGAAAAATCGCCTACTGATGGTTTAATCATTCATTTTTTTAAATTTTTCTAAATATTCAAAATCTTATGCTAATAATGTTTGTAGTTTTTGACATTCTTTTGCTGTTTGAAGGGGATGATATACCTATCTTTTTATTCTTGATTTTTTTATTTTTGTAAATTGACCTCATAAATATTCATCTTCTAGTGTTTTCTTCATCACAACATTTACTTCTTTCTATGTTCAACATACGTTTGATTATCCATTGCTGATAGAGTAATATTTATTTGTTGTTGTCTTAATTGATCTTTTTGTTGTTGTAATTTTCTAATTTCTCTTTGTCTAGAATCTTCTCTATAAACCTCATCGTACTTAGTTGATGTACAATCATGTATTGGCTCATTTTTATCCTCTTTATCAGCATAATGACATTCAGCCCAATCACGATCACCATCACTTTTCATAAAAAATCTCCAAGATTTCTTATCGTAGTCATTAGTTAAATCTAAATTATACCATTGTCCATCTACTTTAACTTGATTCCATTGATGACTATCTCCAGCCATTGGCTTATTATTGGCCCAGCCACCACACGAAACAGCATCTAACCCTTCGTTTCTTAAAGCGTGTTCAAGTGCTTGAGCAATACCAGAACAAACCCCTTTATTTTCAACTAATGGACCATACATTGTGTTATTTATTAAATATCCATTACTACCTATTTGATGATTATTCTTATCATATTGAAAATCTTGTGATAATAAATGTCTATATACTGTTTCAACTTTTTCAACTTCACCCATTTCAGGTCTTATTAAAGAATGGATTTCTTTAAATCTAGCTTGAACTTTTGAAAATTGTTCCGGACTCAACTTTGCTAAAGACTCATAAGATATACTTGTAGTTTTACCAAATTGCATTGCCTGTTCACTTGATATAGAATGAACTCCTCTCCCATAAAACTCGCAACTTTCCATACCTTCTCTTTGTGATAATCTTAATAATGAATCAACATTAACTTGTTGTTCAGGTAAATCTGCTTTAATTTTTGATAAACAAGGACATCTTTCCAACTCAGATAAATCTCTAACACCTTTGACTTCCACACTTCGAAGTTGTGGTAATTCCTCTATTCCTCTTAAATCTTCTATTCCATCTAGTTTTAAATCTGTTATAGATTCTAAATTCAATTTCTTATATGGAAAAGAATGACCAAAAATTTTTTCAAAACGATAATGTGTTGTTGAATAGTGTTGAGTCAAATACTCATATAATTGTGTATTTTCACTTAACGCACTCATTTATTACCTCCAATTTACTTACATTATATTGTTTCAATTATTTTCATTAATATTTTATCATAAAAAAACAGCTCCTTCCAAGTTAAAGAATATATTTTTAATACATTCTTTTATAACTTTTCGAAGCTATTTCATATCAATCTGGTGCAGGTGAAGGGACTTGAACCCCCACTCCGCAAGGAACTAGATCCTAAGTCTAGCGCGTCTACCAATTTCGCCACACCTGCATATAAAATGGTGGACCTCGTAGGACTCGAACCTACGACCGCCCGGTTATGAGCCGGATGCTCTAACCAACTGAGCTAGAGGTCCATCGACCATTTAATAATATCATAAAGACTAACTTTGTGCAATATTTTTTTTTAAAAAATTGTAAGATATGCATTGTTAGTTGTTTGATTTAAAAGATTTTATTTAACTAAACAATAGTAATTACTGCAAAAAAGACAATTAATAGGATAAATACTACATCAATGAAAACAAAATTACCTTTTTTATCTATATTTTTACCACTCAATTTAGTAACAAAAGAAAATATAGTATAAAATAAGTTAAAAATAACAAAACCTACTAATGAAACTGCAAGACAAACTATTGGAGCATTTAAATTTGTAATATTTGTAAATGCTTGAAGACTAAAGCTAATACCACTTACCATGCCTATGCTAATCGCAATAAATATAGCAATAATTGTTATTGTGTCAATCATATTTTTATCATATCTATTTTTTAATTCTCTTACTTTATCATTTAATAAAACATAATCTTCATTACTTTTATCAAAGGTATTTTTTAATAAACGAATCTTAAATCCATCACTTATCATATTTTTAGGACTTTTATTAGCTTTTTCTATTTTATCAATAGCATCATAGTAATTATACATACTGACTAAATCTTCTCTTTTTACTTCCATTTCAATTGATTTTAGCATATTATCATAAACATTATCAGCTAGAAGAATAGATTCACAATAATAGCATATTTTTTTAAAATTAGCTGTAAACATACCATTGTCATTTTTATAATATTCGTGAATAAATCTTTCTTTATTATCATTATCTTTAAGAAAATAAAGTAAATCAAAAGCAATAATAAAACAAACCATATTTGTCCCATTGCCACCATTGTCTAATCTTTTTATTTTTTCAATAATATCTTCAAGTTCCATAGTATCACTTCCTATGCCATTTAGTATAACACAAAAAGAAATAAAAAAGTACCTTTTTAGGTACTTAGAAGAGATGCTAAATCCTCTTTTATATAAATAATATACATAAATAGTAAATCATAATAATCTTTTTCAAATAATAACTCTCTATTTTTTATATAATTAGAACTATTTAATTTTTCTATATCAATTTTCTTTTTTGTACATAATTCTTCAATAATAGATAGTATTTCGCTTACTTCTTTAAGAAGAATTTCTCTTTTTGAGTCAAGAGATAATTCATTATAGCTTTTTAAATAAGTCTCTATCATTTAACTCACCTACTTATATTACCTTTTAATTTATTATTAGTAATAAATTTTTGCCATTTACTTTGATTATTGAATAAATTTCTTTCCTTTAAATATAATTCATAGTTATGATAATTATCTAATTTAGTATCTTTTTCTTTAGAAAAAATCATTTGTTCATTTAAATAACCAAAGCATATGTCACGATAATTACTAATAAGATCTGGATTAAAAGCTTTATTAATATTTAAATTATGATATATACTTTTAACAGTTAATTCTTGAGCACCACTTAATAAGACTTTTCTTTCATCTTCATCATCGATTATAGCAGAATTCATAAAAAATAATTTACTGAAGTCAAAATTAGCTATTTTTTCTTTCATTTGTCTATATAAACTAACCATATCATTATTTGGAATATCTTCACTCATAACTAATAAATCATAATCTCTAGTATCATAGTTTTCTAAGAAGTCACGTGACTTAAGTTCTGTTATACAATAATCTAATATAAATTGTTTTCTCTTTTCAATTATTTTAGCATTAATGAAGTCTTTTGAAGGAATAGGACCATGGAAATCATATTCTCTTTTTTTACTATCAAGTAATCTTTTATATTCACTTTTGAATGTAGAAGATTGTAAGTCTAATAATTCTTCAAATTCTTTCTTAGCATTTTCATATGATAAAGTCAAATACTTAGGTTCATATAAATCATAAATCCTAGTTAAAATAGCACTTTTAGCATCATTGTTTCTACCAAGGTTTTTAGAATGTCCTGAATCAAATATTATTCTTTCAAAAATTTGATTAACTAAATCATTAGCAAGACTATATAAGTCTAGGGTACGATCTACAAATTCATTGACCTTAGATGAAGTATTTAATTTATTTTTATATCGATAGTCAAAATAACTATTTATTAAACTATTTTTAAATATTTCTTCATAATTATTACCTTCTATAGTTAAAGGAACAAATTCATCATTTTCAAAGGCTTGAATATAATTATTTTTTTCATCACATAAATTAGTAATTATTTTAGTATATTCTTCATATGTTAGGTCATTACTAGAATTAAATTGTAATTGTGTTTGACTCTCTTTAATCTCTTGATTATATATAGTTTCAAAATAGTTAATAATCATTTGTTTAATGTCTTCATTCCAATTTTCAAGTTTTATCTTGTAAGCAATAAACATTTTGTCACATATTTCTGAAGAACATCCTATTCTTTCTAATTTATTTTCAAGACGACTATATACATGAGTAAATTCATATAAAAGTTTAGATAAACGACTCATATAATTATCAAACGTTTCATTTTTATTTACTTTAAATGACATTATGTATTTAGCTTTTTCTAAAAATTTGGTAAATATTATATTATTTTTTTCTTCTATTAAAGAAATAAAGTATTCAAAACTAGTCATTTGTTTAGCTTTTTTTCTTATTTCTTTCTTTTCTAATGAAGAATATTTAGGAATTCTATTTAAACTAGAATCTTCTAAATTATCTAGACGATAATCCTCATAAAAAGAACAAGCTATTATAAGAGGCATGTCTTCAATTTTATCATTACATATTTCCATTTTTGTCTTATATAATAAATAATAAAACTCATATAAATCTTTATTATATTTATAAATTGTCTCTAGATTTTCTTTTAATCTTTTATGATATCTATTTAATTTTAATGTATAAAGTTTTGAATCTTTTGTTGAAGTCTTTATTATATAATGAACTATTTCGTCAATATTTTTGATGTTTCTATCTATTTTATAATATGAAATATTAGGATTCTTTTTATATATTAATTCATCATAAAATAATTTAAATGCCGAAAATTTTTTATTTTCTTTAGTCATGTTTACTCACCCACTATTTTTTTATATTGATCTTCTATTTTTAAAAGTTCTTTATACATTTTAGGTGTATTTTCTAAATTACTTATGATTAAATCAATTAAATCTAATTGTTCATCTACTAAATTTTGAATATTTTCTTTTTCTTGAACATGTTTTAAATCGCTTTCAGCATATAATTTAGAAATTTCTTTTTCTAATTTATCATATTCACTTTCTAATTGTTGGCGATACGTAACTAATTCCTCCATATTTATATCCATTTTATCATCCCCTATCATTCTTTTTCTATAATATCATAATTTTTTTAATATAAAAAGTATTATTTATTTTCTTTTAAAGCTAAAGTAGTAATAAAAGAGTCATACATAGCAGAACATGTACTATCATTTTTTAAATTAACATACCTTATGTCATAAAATGTTCCTTCATATATCATTGAAATAAATCGATATTTTGCTGTAGCCGAGAAACCACTAGAAGCTGCTGGATTATCTTGAAAATCAATAACTTCTATTTCATACCATACATTTCCATTTATTTTTAATTCTTCCATTTTGGTCATAAAACCATCTTCTTCACTGTATTCTTCTTTTACTTGATTATAATATTCATCAATAAAAGTATCTACATCATTAGTATTACCATAACTAATTCTTACAGCACAATCATCTCCACTGGTATAATATCGACTAAAATTATCATCTGTTTTTAAATTGAAATTTTTATCAATGGTATAAACTAAACCTCCTAATTCAGCATTTTTATTTTCATCTTTTCTTATATATTTAAAATAAACAAGAACCATTGCTCCAAGAAATAGTATAAAGCAAACTGTATTAAACACAAAACTTAAGCTTAAATGGAATTTCCCCTTTGGTTCTTTTTCAACTAAGTTGTTTCCCCAATTTATATTGTTATTATTTGGAATAGGCTTATTTTCTTTTATTTTAGGATTTTTTTGTATTAATTTTTTTGTATTATTTACTTTTCTAGAATTGTTTTTATTATTAGTTGGATTTTTAGAACTCCAACTTACTGAAAAGTTAGCACTATTCTGATTTTGGGGCATATTATTATTTTGAAAACGATTATCTGCAGAAAATGATTTTTCTAAAGCTGTTCTATTATCAAATTGTGGAGGTCTTGAAGAATTTAAATGATTTTGATAATAGTTAGTAGCATTACCATTTTGAGAATAAAAAGTATTATTATTCATATTTCCTATGGGATTTGCCATATTTCCACTTTTATTATTACCAAATACGTTACCTTGATTATTTGTTATAGTAGCACCAATTTGTTTATCAAATGAATCTCCAAAATTTAAAGAGTTATTATTTTTTAAAACAGTGCCACACATATAACAAGATTTTTTTGAATCATCAAGTATTGTTCCACACTTTGGGCACCTTTTCATTTAATCCCTCCTTTTTATACATCAATAAACATTAATGATTTGGCAAAATTATCTAATGATGCATTACACTGAGCATCATTACTATTATTAATTAAAGCTATGTCATAATAAAAGCCTTTATATAATGATGTCATATATTTATATCTTAAAGTTGTTGGTTCAGATTTTTTATCTTTCTTATAAAAGATATTTAAGTAATACCAAGTTGTATTATTTAATGTAAAACTGCTATCTTGAGGTGTGTAAATATCTAATTCGTTAACAACATTTAAATTATTATCAAGTTCTGGTTCCAAATTCTTTTTTAGAGAACTAAAGTATTCTTTAACATGATCGCCTTCGGTACTAGAACCAGTTGAAATGGAGATAGAACACGCACTTCCTTTATCGCCACTTTTAGAATAAATAACTGCACCATTATTGTTTTCTGAAACAGCTTGAAAACTACTATCAATTTCATAATATAAATTTTGCATTACTGGTTCTATTTTGGCTGGTTTAGTACGATGTTCATAATATTTATATGCAGCGAAAGATAAACCTAAAATTAAAAGAAGAACGCCTAAGAACTTTAAAACTTTTTTGTTTTCTGAGAAAAAGTCAAAAATATCTTTATCTTCACTTTTTATATTGTCATATGAAACATTTCGGTAATCATTTGCATTGTTGAAATTGTTCTTTTGATTAGGAAAACTAGGTCCTTGTCCTTGACCAAATGAATCCATACCAGAGCCAAAATTTTGGTTATAGTTAACATTGTTAAAGTTACCATTATTAAAATTATTATAGCCTTGGTTCATATTATTAAAACCATTAGCACTAAAAGCATTTGTATTGTTATTAGCATTATTAAAGTTATTGGCAAAGTTATTAAAACTATTTGGTTGATTACTACTCATCATATTTGGTCCACCAAAAGTTTTGACGTTAGTGCCACACATTAAACAGATGTCTTTGCCATCTTCCATAAATGCTCCACATTTTGGACATCTCATTTATATCACCTCTACATTTTTATTCTATTTTGCTTATTAGCAAAGGACAAAATTGCCTTAACTTTAGAAAGGTTACTTTTGTTTCTATTCTTTCTAGTCACTTCTTCAATATATTCACTTGCTTGAACAAATTGATTTTTAAATTCATCTTCTATTTCATAATCAGCTAATAGATTTAAATAACTTAATCTTAAATCGTTTCTAAAATTTTTATTAACTTGCAATTTTACCAATCCTTTCTAAAGCAAATTCATCCATTATTAAATTAATTAATTCAAGTAATAAATCACAAGCTATATTGGATGTAGTTACTCTAACTTCTTGTTTATTAATAATACAATATACTAATTTATTTAAAAATAAATATGGATTATCTTCCATTAATATGGATAAGCGATATTCCAAAGGCTCTACATTAGTAATTTTAGATTTTATAAGACGAATTTCAGATAAATTAAAACTTGATTCAATTATATCCATATTTTCCTTAAGTCTTTTAACTAGTTCATTAAGGAATTCCTCTTTAAACTTCACTAAGTATCACCCCTTAAATAAATCCCTACTATATAATATTATATCACATAAAAAAGAAGATATCATCTTCTTTTTTTACTTTTCATTATTTAAATCAATGTATTTTACTATAGTATATAAAATTACCAAAATAACTAATAATATAAAGACTACTTCATTATGGAAAAATTCACTCATTAATATCCCGAGAAGGCATATAGATGCACCAAAGATAATTCTTTCTAAATAAGCTATAACTACTCCAAAACGACCTTTTTTATCATTAACAAGTTCTAAATGAAAATCAAACCTTGTCTTTTTGTTTACATGATTTAATAAGTAGTTGAAATATATTAAAGCTGGAAAAAATGTTAAACATAAACCTATTAATGTTATGATTCCTTCAACCATTTTAATTACCTCCTAAAAATGTATTAATATAACTGCATCCTTCTTTTTCTCGTCCAGCTTTGACAAAGACTGGTTTAGAGAAATTTTTATCAGCATAATTATAATCTATTTTAAATTCATAATATGTAATATTATCACTCGCACTATTTTCAACACACATTTTATCATCGTAACCAACAAACATTCTAAAATATCTTACTTTTTCATCAAACATTATATAGACACTATTTTCATCAGTTAATACTGTATTATCAATGGTTATAGGAAACATTTGCTTTACACTATAAATTACTCCATCTTCATTAACAACATTAATTCGATGAGCAAATTTAGAATTGTCATCTTGATTTCTTTCTGTTTCAAGTGCTACAACGCTTTTACCATATGGATATAATTTTGGTAAAAAATTATAATCTCGAATATTATGAGAATAAAGTATTTTATCTTTAGATCTTGGAGGAACTATAGCAACTGTAAAAGAACCATCACTATTTTTATTAAAGAGTAAATTTAAACTAGAAGATATTCCGTTAATATTAGCATTTATATCATAATAGTTACCCTCAAATTCTGTTTCTCTTATAATTAATTCATAATTATCTAAATTAATTGCATTAAGTTTTTTAGATATATCATTATTTAAAACTATATTATTTGTTATAAAATCTTTTTGATAGTCTTTATCTTGATGATGAATAACATAAATGTTTTTTTCTTCATCAAGTTTGATATCTAAATCAGTTGTGTTTCCCTCTTCAATTAAATAAGTTCCCATACAACTATTTTTATATTGATAAAATTTATCATTCATTACTAAAATACTATAATTAATTGAGGAAATACTACACCCAGAATAGATAAATTTAGTCCCATTTAAATCATCTTTATAGGTATAAATTCCATTATGATTATCTAACATTTTTGATTTATTATTTTCTTTTTCCTTATTTTCATTCATATCTTCAATAATACTTATTAAAGGATTCTTTTCACCACGTATAAAATAATATCCAAAGAAAACAACTAAACAAATAACAATAATGGATAAAATAAATAGTATATTTTTTAGTAATCTTGATTTCCCCATCTTATATTCTCCTATACTATAGAAATTATATCATAAATTATATTATTTGCGTAAAAAAAAGAAATGTCTAGACAATAATTATATTACTATGCATTTCTTTGTGTATGATTTAATTTTAAAGTTAAATTTTCGCCTTTATTTAAATGAGGTATATTACTTAAAATATTTTTTAAATCTTCATATAATTCTTCTTGTTCTTGTTCTGTTAGACCTTCAAAATGAGCTTTACCTACTTGGCTTTGTCTTAAAGGTTTATTTATATAATTAACTGATTTATTTGATTCTCTTTTCAAGTCTTTCAAATCGTTTTTTATTTGAAGATGTTTATTTTCTAAAGTTTCATTTAAGCGATTAATCTCTTTTTCATAAAAGCCTACAACATCACAACGTAATTTTCGTAAAAATTCTGCTTTTTTTATATATCTTTTTTCACCATACAAGGATAAAAAATATTTTTTAAAAGCTTCTTCAATATCGCTAGAAGGACTTAAACTTTCTAAAAATGGAATAAATTCTTTTAATTTAGCATGTTTTAAAAATAGTTCATATAAGAATAAATAATTATAATTTTCTCCTTCATAAAGACTATGTTGAGGACTTCTTCTTTCAATTGTAAGAGCTTCTTCTACAAAATTATGTAAATTATCATTGTATCTTCTTAATAAATAAACTATATCAATCAAATCATCAACATTAGAAGAAACTTCTTCTAAAGAAGAATTCTTATCTTTTCTTTTAAAGGAATGGTTAATTCCCGTAGATTTATTTTGTTCTTCTTGATCTTTCTTAATATACCAATCATAATAAGAAAGATCTAATTGATAAAATTCTTTTACTAAATCCATAAAATTATCTGCTGTACTATTATTAAGACGTTTTAAGAAACTATTCTTTTTATGCAACAAATCGTTACGTTTTTTTATGGCATTATTATATTCAATAAATATTTCACATCTTTCGTGATATCTTTCTTGATATACCTTTATCGTATTCTCTTGTTTTATAATTAAACCATTATAATAATTGGTAACTGCTTCAGCAAAGACGTTTTTCTGCTCTTTTTCACTTAAAGAACTTAAATAATATGGTATTTGAATACTTTGTAATATTTTATCTAAAAGTTCTTTCTTTTTTATATGTTTTTGATTAATTACCCTAAGAGTTACATCCCCATCTTTTGATAAATCTGCATTGTTTTTAAGAAAGTCTATTTCATCTTGCGATAACTGATATTGTTCTGGTATTTCAGGATTGTATTCTATTAAGCTTTTATTTAATCCAGCTAAGTATATAGATTCGCTAACTTTTGAAGACAAATAATCAAAACTTAATTTTTCACGACATTTACGATACTTATCTACTAATAATAAGATTTTAACTTTTAGAGATTCTATTAATTCATTTTGTCTTTCAAAAATACTTTTTGGCATAAAAAAGCCCCCTTACGATGGGAACTATTTTAACATACTACAATTTATTTTTCAATATCAAGAATGCTTTAATTATTTTTTTCGCCTTCTTCTAACATTTTAATAATACTTATGCCATATCCCTTTTTGACATCATCAACTAAAACTCTTGTTACTGCACCAACTATTTTATTTCCTTGAATAATTGGTGAGCCACTCATTCCTTGAACAATACCTCCACTCATTTTTAATAACTCTTTATCTACTACTTCAAAATAAATATTTTTATCTAAATTACTTTTATTTATTTCAAGAATTTTTATTTCATAATCTTTTATCTCATTATTAGTATTTGTTGTTCTTATATATGCTTTTCCTAAAGATACTTCATCTAAAGTAGCTATTTTTAATAATTCTTGATTAGTTAAAGTTTTTGTTTGACCAAAAATACCATAATTTGTATTTTTAATAATTGTTCCAAATAAAGATTCTTTATTTATATTAGCATTTTTACTTCCTGGATTACCATCGATACTTCTAGTAAAACTTGTTACTTGGGCATCATAAGTATAACCTGTATCTATCTCGATACGTTCATTTGTCTTACTTAAGTTAAGCCCATGACCTAAGGCACCATAAATATTAGTTTCAGGATCTATATATGTTAATGTTCCTATACCAATAATATCTGATTTTACATATAATCCTGTACGATAAGAACCATTTAATAAACTTAATTCTAAATTATATATATAATTTTTATTATCTCGTGTATATGTTATTTCAACTTGATTATTTTCCATATATTTATTTATTAAACTAACTAAATCATCTGTAGAATGAACTTCAGTATTATGAACTTTAATTATTTTATCACCAACATTTAAATCTTGATTTATATATTCCCCATTTACCTTATAAAAACCTACTACTATTATTCCTTTACTATTAACTTCAATACCTAGAGTATTTCCTCCGGGAATAATATATTCACTATATGCAAGAACTGATAAAGGCATTAGTATTAATATAAGTAACCATATAATCTTTTTCATCTAGACCACCTAATATTATTATCGGATAAATCTCTTAATATATTAAACCAATTAATACCAAAAATAATTAAAAAACATAAAGTATTTGCTTTATGTTCTTAATTCTTTATAATATTATAAATTCCCTTATCGACAATAATAAAATC